>DSDH01000240.1 GCA_011055475.1 Phycisphaerales bacterium
GTTGCCTCATGGTCGGGCTCCTCATACACCCTAAGAAAAACGTTTTCCCTTACTATTATGACGCCTTCCGTTCCCCTGTCAACAGAAAACTCGGACGAGCAGATTTTTTGTTTTTTGAAGGCGAAAAGAACCCCGACAGGCCCTCGGCAGCGCTCTGAGAGAACATCTCGAAACGCCGCCACGATCCTGGTAACATGGCCGGGTCCAACGTAAACCTCTGGGAGAATGGCAGATGCGCGGAAGAATGAGGTTCTTGGTCGTTTGCCTGCTGCTGGCTGGGGCGGTGTGCACGGAGGGTCTTGGGGCGATGCGCAAAGACCTGCCGGGATGGGTGCGCCAAGGCCCGCTGGGAAAAACGCCCGCACGGGTGACGCCCGACTACCCGCTTTCGGACCAGGCCAACGCGGGCGGCTGGCAGAAATACGAACCCATGTGGGATGAGTTCGAGGCCGGGGCGATCGATCCGCACAAGTGGCACGATCGCAATCCGGGCTGGCTCGGCCGACAGCCGGCGTTCTTCTCACCGGGCAACGTGGCCGTCCGGGACGGCAAGCTGCACCTGATGATGCGCAAGGAGCCGCCGCCGGAGGACCTCAAGGCCAAGGGCTACCACACCTACAGCTCCGCGGCGGTCCAGAGCACCACCCGCGTCCTGTACGGCTATTTCGAGATCCAGGCCCGGCCCATGAAATCGCACGGGTCCAGCTCGTTCTGGTTCTACGACCACGCGCCCGACCTGTGGACCGAGATCGACGTGTTCGAGATCGGCGGCGGTGCGCCGGGCTTCGAGCGGAAGTACAATATGAACGTGCACGTGTTCCGCACGCCGCAGGGGGATAAGCACTGGTCCAGCCACGGCCTCTGGCAGGCCCCGGCGGACCTGACCGATGCGGACCACGTGTACGGATTCGAGTGGAGCCCGGAACGGCTGACGTGGTACATCGATGGCGTGGCCGTGCGGTGGGTGGAGAATACGCACTGGCATCAGCCCCTGACGCTCAACTTCGACAGCGAGACCATGCCGGACTGGTTCGGCCTGCCCCGCGATGAGGACCTGCCCAGCACCTACAGCATCGAGTACGTGCGAGCGTGGAAGCAGCGCAACCCGCAAAGCCGACCCTTGTTCGCGGACCTGCGGTTCGAGCGGGGGTTCCTGTTGAAGTACCCCGATGTAAGCCATGGCCGAGCCACCCAGGCGGTCCTGGACCTCGGCGAGCCGGCGAACAAGCCGGTGTGGCACCTGGCCCAGTGGGCGACGAAGCACAGCCTGGCCCGGACCGAATGTCGGAGGGAACCCAACGGCGATCGGGTGTACGAAAACGCCGGCAAACGGGTCGTGGTAGGTGGCCCTGAATCCCCGAATCGGGACCTGATCCTGGAACTCCGCGGCAAGGCCGAGTATGGCGACCGGCCCCGACGCCAAGGCGAAGGCTGGCCCCACCTGCTCGTCGAGCAGGATGCGATGGAGATATACCCGTTGTCGCAGTTGGCTAAGCTGGATTTCCACGTGTTGCTGCGGCTGCTGCGGTTCGAGGACCACATGACCGCAGCGCGGTTTGACCCCGGCCTGCACGCCGCGCAGTTCCAGTTGTTCCTGGTCGTGCGGAACACCGACGCGGCATCGAAGGACCATAACGAATACCTCTGGTTCGGCGTGCCGTTCTTCGACAGCCGGCACGAGATCCCCATCTCGCACCAGGCCAGGGACGCGGGCAAGGACGATGCGACCGGCAAATTCATCTACGCCATCGATGGCCGCCAGGTGAATCACCTGCCGATGAAGACCAAGGTGTGGGTCACGTTTCAGGCCGACCTGCTGCCGCATATCCAGGCGGAGTTGCGGACCGCCGCCGAGCGCGGCTTCCTGACCGATACGGACCCGTCGCATTACGCGGTCGTGAACATGAACCTGGGCTGGGAGATGCCGGGAACCTATGATGCGGCGATCCAGGTCCGCGACCTGCGGATCGACGCCGTCTTGAGGTAAGGCCCGTGTCCTGTGTGCTGCTGGATTCCCGCTTGAACCCACTGTGCAAGTGCTCGTAAAGGGATGCAATGGACACTGTTGGAATTGCCATTCTGACGGTGGTGGCCTCGGCCGTGGGGACGATGACCGGCTTCGGCACGTCCACGATCATGGTGCCGGTGCTGCTGCTGTTCTATCCGCTGCCCGAGACGCTGCTGTTCGTCGGCATCATCCACTGGTTCGGCAACCTGTGGAAGGTGCTGCTGTTCCGCGGCGGTTTTCAGTGGAAGCTGGTGCTCTGCTTCGGCGTGCCCGGCATCGTCGCCACCTACATCGGGGCGGCCCTGGTGCCCAACGTCTCGCCGACGCTGCTGAGCCGAATCCTGGGCGGGTTTATGATCGGCTACGTGGTTTTCCTCCTGCTCAAGAGCTCGTTCCAAATCAAGGCCAACATCGGCACCAGCCTCGTCGGCGGCGCGTTGTCCGGGTTCCTTGCGGGCATCTTCGGCATCGGCGGCGCGGTCCGCGGCCTGTTCCTGACCGCGTTCAATCTGCCCAAGGCCGTCTATATCGCCACGGCCGGCGCGATCGCCCTGTTTGTCGACACCACCCGGCTGGTCAAGTACACCGCCGACGGCACCCGACTGGAGGCCTTCGGCCTGTGGACGATGCCCCTGTTCATCGCCGCCTCGTTCCTGGGCGCCCGGCTCGCCAAACACATCGTGGATCGGATCCCCCAAAAGCACTTCCGGACGGTCGTCGGGGTCTTCCTGTTCCTCGTGGCCCTCAAGCTGCTCTTCTGGCCCGGCCAATAGCCTGGAACACGCGAACTCCAGGATTCCATCTTGCATCAAGGGCGCAAGCTCCACATACAATTCCTTGACAGACCTTGGGCGGATGGGTTTTCTGGGATTTGGGTCGCGCGACGGCCGGGCCCGATAGAACACGACACGAAACAGGGAGCCTGACATGCTGGCACAGATTGACCCGACGATCGCCCAGGTACTGCTTCCGGTCGCCATCTTCGTGGCCCGCATCTGCGACGTGAGCGTCGGAACGCTGCGGATCATCGCGGTGGCGCGGGGCCGGCGGGTCGCCGCCGCGATCCTCGGATTCTTTGAGGTGCTGATCTGGATCACGGTCATCAGCCACGTGATGCAGAACCTGACCAATCCCTGGTGCTACGTGGCCTATGCCGCGGGCTTCGCCACCGGCAACTACGTGGGTATCCGGATCGAGCAGATGCTGGCCATGGGCCAACTGGTCGTTCGCGTGATCACGCGAA
>DSDH01000647.1 GCA_011055475.1 Phycisphaerales bacterium
CATTGGATTTGGATAATAGCCAGTTTCCTTGGAGGCGTGTTTGGAGCTATATTGGTGCGTGGGGTGACGTAGGCTGTAAAGGCATCCACTTTCAGGGGTGGCGGCCCTTTGCCTTCGGCAAAAGGCTGGCTTGTTGGGTGATGGAGACAGTCCATGTACATTGATGGCAGGTGCACCAGAACCTGCAAAAGATGGAATTGGCCCGGCCATGCTCACGAATTGACCTTCAGTTGTTACGGCCATCGAGACTTCCTGTCGATCACACAGACGTGCCAGTGGTTGGTGGACGCCATTCAAGCCGCGCGATACACGCGCGATTTTGCACTATTGGCATATGTATTTATGCCAGACCATGTTCATTTAATTATATGGCCGCGTCGTCGAGAGTATTCGATTTCGACGATTCTGCAGGCCATTAAGATGCCCGCCAGTCGTAAGGCGATGCAATGGCTACGGGAAGACCAACCGCAGAGACTTCGTGCCTTGGCCACGGGCCAGAAGGATCGCCGGCATCGATTTTGGCAAAAGGGCGGTGGTTACGACCGGAATATCACTCGGGTAGATACGTTGATTCAGGCCGTAGAGTATCTTCACCAGAATCCCGTCAGGAAGGGACTGGTTGCGTATCCCAGCCAGTGGTATTACTCCAGTGCGGCGGCGTGGGAAGGGAAGGTGGACGGGCCGCTGACGATTGACAAGGCGGGTTGGCCTGGTTTTTGATATGAAGCAGCCAGCCCTTTGGTTTATGGGCCGTAAATCAAAAGGTTGCCACCCAGTCTATGCAGATTCTCCCAGGGGTCCCTGCCGACGGGGGAATGGCGAAGGGTGCCATAATGGGTGCCCACGTAGGGTGGCGGCCTTTTGCCGAAGGCAAAGGGCCGGTTCGGTTTAAGTGACAGGAGGCTGCGATGATGTCGCGATGGGTAAAGTCGTTTCTCACATGCCTGGTCCTGAATTGTGCCGTGGCGGTCGGGGCTCGGACCGCGGCGGTGGAGATCGGCGGCCGCTGGGAATTGCTCGTCGATGATTATTTGATCGACAACATGACCGGTCAGATCGAGCTTCGCCTGCATCGGCCCGTGCCGCGTGAAGTGGTTTTGATCCACGACCGGCCCTGGGAGGGCAACACGTGCGGATACCACACGATCTTCAAGGACGGCGATCTGTACCGCATGTACTATCGCGGCTGGGGCGTGGATGACCAGACCCAGCGGTCGACACATCCGGCGTTTGTGTGCTACGCCGAGAGTCGCGACGGCGTGCACTGGGCGCGGCCGGACCTGGGGCTCGTGGAGTTTCAGGGATCGAAGGAGAACAACATCATTCTCACGGGGCCCGGCACGCACAACTTCGTGCCCTTCAAGGATGCCAACCCCCAGTGCCCGCCTGAGGCCCGTTACAAGGCCGTGGCGCGGGGCGAGGACCAGCACCACCAGGCCCTGCTGGCGTTTCAAAGCCCGGACGGCCTCCATTGGACACCCGTCCGGCCCGAGCCGATCATCACCGAAGGGGCCTTCGATTCGCAGAACCTGGTGTTCTGGGATGCCGTCCGCGGCGAGTACCGCTGCTATTTCCGCGACTTTCGCGATGGCGTGCGGGACATCAAGACGAGCACGTCCGAGGATTTCCTGCAGTGGAGCCGGCCACAGTGGCTGGCGTTTCCCAACGCCCCCAAGGAGCACCTGTACACCAACCAGGTCCAGCCCTACTCCCGCGCGCCGCACCTCTTCGTGGGCTTTCCCACGCGGTACATCCCCGATCGCGGCTCGCTGACCGAGGGGCTGTTCATGTCCAGCCGGGATGGGCGGGTCTTTCATCGCTGGGGCGAGGCCTTCATCCGGCCCGGCCAAAACCGGGACCGGTGGCACAACCGCAGCAACTACATCTGGCTGGGCCTGGTCGAGACCGCCTCCGAGCTGCCCGGCGCGGGGACGGAGCTGTCGTTGTACACCAACGAGCGGTACTACCAGGGACCGGGCGGCAAGACGCGGCGCTACACGATCCGCGTTGATGGGTTCGTCTCGGTAAACGCGACGTTGCGTGGCGGTGAGGCCGTGACCAAGCCGCTCATCTTCGAAGGCAAACGACTCAGGATGAACTACTCCACGTCGGCCGCCGGAACGATCCGCGTGGAGATTCAGGATACCCAGGGCCGGCCGATCTCCGGATTCGCCCTGGATGAATGCCCGGCGATCTACGGCGACCAGGTGGAAGGGACCATTGCCTGGAAGGCTGGCTCGGACGTCGGCGGCCTGGCCGGTCAGCCTATTCGGCTGCGCCTCGTCTTGAATGACGCCGACATCTACGCCTTCGGCTTCGCCCCCTGAATGCCACCTGTCAGAGAATGCCGAGCTCGCGGGCGATAGTGCTCATCTTCTCCACGGCGAAGTCCAGGTCCTCGCGACGATGGGCGGCGCTGATCTGGACGCGGATGCGGGCCTGGCCCTTGGGCACGACGGGGTAGGAAAAGCCGATCACGTAGATGCCTTCGTCCAGCAGCCGGGCGGCCATGTGTTGCGCCACGGTCGCCTCGCCCAGCATGATCGGCACGATCGGATGTTCGCCGGGGGCGATTCTGAAGCCACACTGACCGATCTTGTGCCGGAAATACCGTGTGTTGTCCCAGAGGCGTCCTCGCAGGTCATCGGATGCCTCGACCAGGTCCAGGGCCTTGAGCGAGGCCGAGACGATGCACGGGGCCACGGTGTTGCTGAACAGGTAGGGCCGCGATCGCTGCCGCAGCAGGGCGATCAGCTCCTTGCGTCCGCTGGTGTACCCGCCGCTGGCCCCGCCCAGGGCCTTGCCGAGGGTCCCGGTGATCAGGTCCACGCGGCCCATCACCCCGTGGTATTCGTGGGTGCCGCGGCCATGTTCACCCAGGAAGCCGACCGCGTGCGAATCGTCGACCATGAGCAGGGCGTCATATCGCTCGGCCAGGTCGCAGATCGCATCCAGCGGCGCAATCGTACCATCCATGGAGAACACACCGTCCGTGGCGATCAGGCGGAACCGGGCATCCTGCGATTCCTTGAGCCGGCCCTCCAGCTCGGCCACGTCGCGGTTGGCGTACCGCAGCCGCCGGGCCTTGCACAGGCGGATGCCGTCGATGATGCTCGCGTGGTTGAGGGCGTCGCTGATGACGGCGTCGGCCTCGGTCAAGAGCGTCTCGAACAGGCCGCCGTTGGCGTCGAAGCACGAGCTGTACAGCAGCGTGTCCTCGGTGCCGAGAAACCGGCTGATCGCCGCCTC
>DSDH01000186.1 GCA_011055475.1 Phycisphaerales bacterium
ATGTTTGCAGACCTGCGGGTGGGGCACCTCGTAATGGTCGCGGAGTCGGGCCTGCACGTAGTTGGCGTTGAGGACGGCGTTTTCGGCGACGCGTTCGAGTCCCTTGGCGCCCAACATGCGGATGTAGATATAGGCCCGGAGGATCACGCCGAAATTGCCGTAGAAGGGCGCGACGTAGCCGATGGATTTGGGTCGGTGGTACTCCAGGGCGTAGGTGCCGTCCTCCCGCTTGACGACGACGGATACGGGGAGGTATTCGACGAGCCTGTCGACGACCCCCACGGGACCGGCGCCGGGACCGCCCCCGCCGTGCGGCGTGGCGAAGGTTTTGTGCAGGTTGACGTGGACAATGTCGAAGCCCAGGTCGCCCGGCCGGACCTTGCCGACAATGGCGTTCAGATTGGCTCCATCGTAATAGGCCAGTCCATCCACGCTGTGGATCATGTCGCAGATTTCCCGCACGTGCGGATTGAACAGCCCCAGGGTGTTCGGACAGGTGAGCATGACGCCGGCGACCTGGTCGTCGAGGGCCTTGGCCAGTTTCTTCAGATCCATCAGACCCTCGGCGTCGCTGGGAACGGCCTTGACGGTGTAGCCGGCGATCGCCGCGCTGGCGGGATTGGTCCCGTGGGCGCTGTCGGGCACGAGCACGGTCGTCTTTTGGTTGCCGCGGTCGCGGTGGTAGGCGGCCATCATCATGATGCCCGTCAACTCGCCGTGGGCCCCGGCCATGGGTTGTAGCGTGAAGGCCGCCATGCCACAGATCTCGCGCAGGAGCAGATCCGTTTCGTGCAGCACCTGCAACGCCCCTTGCGTGAGACTGCCGCCCATCCGCAGTTGCGGCAACAGCGGATGCAGGTGCGCAAAGCCGGGGTAGCCCGCGATGCGCTCGGTCACCTTGGGGTTGTACTTCATCGTGCATGAGCCGAGCGGATAGAAGTGTGTGTCAACGCCGAAATTGCGGCGGCTCAGTGCGGTAAAGTGCCGCACGACGTCCAGTTCGCTCAATTCGGGCAGCTCGGCGGGCTTGTCGCGCAACAGGCCGGCCTTGAGATTGATGCTGGTGGGCACCTCGGCCTGGGCGATGGTCAGGCCCCGCCGACCGGGAACGCTCTTTTCAAAAATCAGGTTCAAGGCACTTCCTTTCGGCTTGGACTTTCCGAGAAAATGATGAATTCTCGGCGTGCGTCATACAATAACGGCGTCATGTCCGACACGCGACTTCCATGCGGTGACGGAACCCCTTCTCCACCGCCCTGGAAGGGCGGAAGTCTCTTAGCCGGTGGCGTGAGCCACCGGTGGTCGGGGTCACGAGTTACCGTTGACAGCTCCAACGGAGCGGCAGTGTCCTTCCACATTATGGGCAAGTCCGTTCGAACGACACATCATGTTTGCGGAGGAAGCGTTCGAGTTCTTCCTCGAAAGACATCGTGCGATGGTGCGCCTCTTGGCCTTGTATGTACTGCAAGACGTCCTTCAGGCCGGAATATGAGACGGTAAACGCAGCGTAACCGTCTTGCCACGAGAACGGTGTCTGAAACGTCTCGTGGAACCACTTGGAGCTGTTTGTTTTGATCAAACGAACGAAATCCGAGACACTCATGTCTGGTGGCAGAGACACCAGTAGATGCACATGGTCACGGGGACCGTTGCAGGTGTGCAGATCGGCCTTGACGTTGCGTATGATTCCTGCCAGATAGCAGCGCATACGCTGCATCTGGTCTTCTGTAGGCGGAGCATGGCGGTGCTTGGTGGCAAAAACAATATGGTAGACCAGGCGTGTGTAGGACATTCTTGTCAGCCCCTTTCTTTCGCCCCTTCGGGGCTCAGGGGTACAAACGGGGCGACGAGATTCCGGGGGCTTACGCCCCCGGCTACCGGACTATCGGCCCTGCGGGCCTCGATCCGACAGGTTTGAGCTTTGATGATGCAGCAGGTCACAAGACGTCCTCCAGGGCGGCCGCGAGCATGTCGATTTCCTGCTTGGTGCGCTTCTCGGTGACGGCGATCAGGATCGACTGGTCCATGCCCCGATAGTATCGGCTCAGGGGAAAGCCCGCCGCGAAGCCCTTTTCGATGAGACGGCCGATCACGTCGGCGGCGTCGCAGGGCAAATCCAGCACCATTTCGTTGAACACCCACTTGGCGTGAAAACGCGGACCCACGCCGGGGATGTCAGTCAGCTTCCGGTAGGCATAACTGGCCTTGTCGGCGCAGAGCTGCGCCACCTCGCGCAGGCCCTCCTTGCCCAACAGCGACAGATAGACCAACGCCGTCAACGCGCACAGCGCCTCGTTGGAGCAGATGTTGGAGGTGGCGCGGTCACGGCGGATATGCTGCTCGCGGGCCTGCAACGTCAGCACAAAGCCCGGGCGGCCTTCGGCGTCGACCGTGCGGCCGACGATCCGACCGGGCATCTGCCGCACGTGTTCCTTTCGCGTGGCCAGAAACCCCAGATACGGGCCGCCGAAGGACATCGGCAGGCCCAGTGATTGGCCCTCGCCGGTGACGATGTCGGCCCCCATGGCCCCGGGTGTTTTGAGGATGCCCAGGCTGATCGGGTAGACCGAACAGATCAGCAGGGCGCCCTTGTCGTGGGCGGCCTCGGCCAAGTCGGTGTAATCGTCGATGCACCCGAAGAAGTTGGGGTTTTGTACAAGCACCGCCGCCGTATCGTCGTCCAGCTCGTCGAGCAGGGCCCGCCGATTGGCCAGGCCGTCGGCGTTGGCCGTCTCCACCAACTGGATGTTGAGGTTCCGCGTATGCGACTGGATCATCACGCGGTAGATGGGGTTGACGGAATCGTCGATGAGAATCTTGCGCCGTCGCGTGCGACGCAGGGCCATCATCATCGCCTCATACAGGGCGGTGCCGCCATCGTAGAGCGAGGCATTGGCGGCCTCCATCTCGGTCAGGCGGCAGATCATCGATTGATACTCATAGATGGCCTGCAAGGTGCCCTGGCTGACCTCCGGTTGGTACGGCGTGTAGGCGGTGTAGAACTCCCCACGGCCGGTCAGCGCGTAGACGGCGGCGGGAATGAAGTGGTCGTAAAACCCGCCGCCCAGAAACAGCGTCAGCTCAACGTGATTCTTGGCGGCCAGCTCGGCCAGCCGGCCGCGGACCTGCTGTTCGCTGAGCGGTTCGGGAAGGTTCAACGGGCCGCACCGAAGCGCGGATGGGACATCGGCGAACAGGTCCTCGGCACGCAGCCCCATGGCCTCCAGCATGGCCCGCCGCTGG
>DSDH01000377.1 GCA_011055475.1 Phycisphaerales bacterium
CAAACCCAGGTAAGGTTCTGCGCGTTGCTTCGAATTAATCCACATGCTCCACCGCTTGTGTGAGCCCCCGTCAATTCCTTTGAGTTTTAGCCTTGCGACCGTACTCCCCAGGCGGCCTACTTAGCACTTTTGCTTCGGCTGCGACGGTGTCAGAACCTCCACAACCTAGTAGGCATCGTTTACGGCGTGGACTACCAGGGTATCTAATCCTGTTTGCTCCCCACGCTTTCGCGCCTCAGCGTCAGGACAAGCCCAGTGCGCTGTCTTCACCTTCGGCGTTCCTCTTGATATCTACGCATTCCACCGCTCCACCAAGAGTTCCACGCACCCCTACTTGCCTCAAGAACGGTAGTTTGCCTAGCCATTCCTCGGTTGAGCCGAGGGATTTCACAAGACACTTTCCGTTCCGCCTACGCGCCCTTTAAGCCCAGTGATTCCGAATAACGCTCGCCACCTTCGTCTTACCGCGGCTGCTGGCACGAAGTTAGCCGTGACTTCCTCTGGGGCTGATCAACCCGAAGGCTTTCTAACCCCTGACAGCAGTTTACACCCCGAGGGGCTTCGTCCTGCACGCGGCGTCGCTGGGTCAGGCTTGCGCCCATTGCCCAATATTCGTTACTGCAGCCCTCCGTGGAGGTCCGGGCAGTGTCTCAGTCCCGATGTGGCGGAACAACCTCTCAGTCCCGCTACCCGTCATCGCCTTGGTGAGCCGTTACCTCACCAACAAGCTGATAGGAAATAGGCCGCTCCCACACCGATGAATCTTTGGTCACCGAACTTGGGCCCGATGACATCATCCGGTATTACCGCCCCTTTCGGAAATCCCGCACCTACTTTGGAACACGCCTTTCGGCCCGTCCACACGCCCTCGAACATGTCGAGAAGCACACGGACAAACCTCCAACGCATGGGCCAAAGTAGGTGCGGGATGACGCTATCCCGAAGTGCGGGGTACGTTACCTATTTATTCCTCACCCTTTCGCCACTGACCTGACGCTCGGTTACCCAATTGCCAGGTCCGTTCGACTTGCATGTCTTAGCCACGCCGCCAGCGTTCATTCTGAGCCAGGATCAAACTCTTCAGTTTGTATCGTCGAATCCGACCGGTCGCCCGGACGGACGTCGTCGAACCTGGGAACCAACTGTGTATTCGCTCACGTAGCGAAAAACCGGTCGGCTCAGGCCCCGGAGCAATGCCCCAAGGCCGGTTTACCACACCAATTATCGGGAAGCCCTCCGGTCCATCGACGTGATGACCGGCGCTCCCGCACTTTCGCTACATAGCGGCTGATGAGTCAACTGTTCACTTGCCAAAGAGCCTCGCCCGCAGGCGAAACAAAGAGCGGCCAAGGTCACACGCAAAGGTGATTCACTCGCCCGCTTTCGAAAACCCAAGTCTACTGATGTATTCGTTTAGGTCAATGCAAAAGTTCAAAATTTTCACGACTTTTCGCAGGCCGCCATAAGCCCTTGCAAAACAACCGTTTGCGAAAGGCCTCCAACGCCGGCTGCGACCCTCCGCCCGACGAACCCTCCGCCGCGTCGCCCCGTTGCAGGCCGAGCACCATCCCCATCACCTGATTTATGCAATCTCAGGAGGCTTGTCAAGCGTTTTGCGCATGGCAGGCCGGTTCGTTGAACAGGCCTTGTGCTTACGCTCGACACGTGGAGGCCGCCGATGGCTCCGATGGTCGCTTTTCTGATAGCCCTCGCCGGGTTGGCCGGCGGCGCCGGACCGGCCCATCCCTTCGAAAGCGGTGATCCCGCAACGCCCCAGGGCCGCATCGACGAGTTGGTCTTTGCCCGTCTCGAGCATCTGGGCCTGGAGCCGGCCGGCCTTTGTTCGGATGCCGTGTTTATCCGCCGGGTCCACCTGGATGTGCTCGGCACGCTGCCCACCGCCCAGGAAACGAGGGCCTTTCTGCTGGACCGCCGGCCCGACAAACGCGCTCTCCTGATCGACCGCCTGCTCGAACGCGAGGAGTTCGCCGACTATTGGTCAATGAAGTGGGCCGACCTGCTGCGCATCAAGGCGGAGTTCCCCATCAACCTCTGGCCCAACGCCGTGCAGACGTATCACCACTGGATTCACACGTCGATTCGGGCGAACCGGCCGTACGACCAGTTCGTCCGCCGGATGCTCACGGCCAACGGCAGCAACTTCCGCGTGCCGGAGGTCAATTTCTTTCGCGCTACCCAAGGCAGCCAGCCGCAGGTCATCGCCCAGGCCGTGGCCCTGACGTTCATGGGTGCCCGGGCCGACAAATGGCCCACGGAGCGGCTGGACGGCATGGCCGCGTTCTTCTCGCAACTAGCTTTCAAGTCCACCGGCGAGTGGAAGGAGGAGATCGTCTATTTCGACCCCGCCATGCCGCCCCCGGCCAGGGCCGTTTTTCCAGATGGCGTCGCGGCCAAGCTGACGCCGGGCCAGGACCCCCGCGAGGTCTTCGCCGACTGGCTCATCGATCCCGACAACCCGTGGTTCACGCGTAACATCGCCAACCGCATTTGGGCCTGGCTGTTGGGACAAGGCATCATCCACGAGCCGGATGACATCCGCCCGGACAACCCCCCGAGCCATCCGGAACTGCTGACCCACCTGGAAAAAGAACTCGTGACGGCCAAGTATGATCTCAAACACCTTTACCGGCTCATCCTGAACTCCACGACCTATCAACTTTCCTGCATTCCAAAGACGCCGAACCCCCAGGCGCGGGCCAATTTCGCCTGTTACCCCCTGCGCCGCCTGGAAGCGGAGGTGCTGATCGACGCCTTGAACCAGATCACCGGCACGGCGGAGAAGTATTCCAGCCCCATCCCGGAGCCCTTCACGTTCGTCCCCGAAGCCTACAGGGCGATTGAGATCGCCGATGGCAGCATCACCAGCCCCTTCCTGGAGATGTTCGGCCGCCCGCCACGGGATACCGGCCTCGAATCGGAACGGACAAGTAATCCCACCTCCGCCCAACGGCTGCACATGCTCAACTCCAGTCACATCCAGCGGAAGATCGAACAGGGCCCCAGGCTCCGAGCGGTGCTGCAATCCAGAAAGGGGCCGCGGCAGATCGCCACCCAGCTCTACCTGACGATCCTCAATCGCTTCCCCACGAATGAGGAGTTCAAGACGATCGACGCGTACGCCCAGACCAGCGGCCTCACCGCCCGACAGGCCGCCGTGGATCTCGTCTGGGCTCTGATCAACAGTGCGGAGTTCCAGTATCGGCACTGAAACCGAG
>DSDH01000063.1 GCA_011055475.1 Phycisphaerales bacterium
TCAGATCATCCGCGATCTGTTCACGGCCACGATCGAGGCCAGCAAGGTCCTGGACTGCGACGCGGGGTTCCGGCGATTGCTCGAGTTGAAACGCCAGCGCCTGGCCCCCATGCAGATCGGCCGTCACGGTCAGTTGCAGGAATGGCTGGAGGACAAAGACGACCCGAACAACAAGCACCGCCATGTGTCGCACCTGTACGGGTTGCACCCCAGCAATCAGATCACCAGACGCGGCACGCCCGACCTGTTCGCCGCGGCCAAGAAGAGCCTGGAGTTCCGTGGCGACGGCGGCACCGGCTGGTCCATGGCCTGGAAGATCAACTTCTGGGCCCGGCTGGAGGACGGCGACCATGCCTACACCATGCTGCGCAACCAGCTCACGCCGCAACGAACCTATCCGAACCTGTTCGACGCCCACCCGCCATTCCAGATCGACGGCAATTTCGGTGCGACCAGCGGCATCTGCGAGATGCTGCTGCAAAGCCACGCCGGGGAACTTCACCTGCTGCCCGCCCTGCCCAGCGCGTGGCCGACGGGTTCGGTGCGGGGGCTGCGGGCCCGCGGCGGCTTCGCAGTGGATATCACATGGGATCATGGCCGACTCACTGAGGTACGCATTCGCTCGTTGCTGGGTCGGCCCTGCCGCGTGCGCTACGGCCAGATGGAGGTACGTCTTGAGACCACGACCGGCGGCGTTTACCGCCTGGATGGGGTGCTGAAATCCCTATAAACCTATGGGGGCAGTACCCCGCGGTGGCTGACGCGGCGGCCAACGGCGCCCTGAGCGCAGAACCTGGATTCCGGATCACGTCCGGAATGACGCGGAATGGTCTTTCAACACGCCGCTACGGCGCGATGCGCCAGTAGGCCGCCAGCAAAGCCAGGTCCGCCAGGTCCACACGGCCATCCACGTTGAGGTCCGATCCGAACCGCGGCCACGTGTACCACGCCGCCGGTTCCTGGGGCTCGGTCAGCCATTGTTCGGCGAACCGCAACAGGTCGTCGACGTCCACGTCGTCGTCGGGCTCGCCGTCGCCCGGCCAGGGGGCCTCCCAGGCGCCCATGTCCACGCGACCGCGGAGCACCCGCGGCTGGCCGGCGATGTCCGTGGCGTCCGGGTCGGCCTGCCACTGCGGATCACCGGCGTTGATGCACGGCGACTCCGGCCGCAGACGATAATCGCCCGGCACCCAGACGTCATCCGATGCATCCTCCGGCGTCCCACCATCATCCCAATAGCCGGGGTCGATGAACAACGGATCGGCGTCGATGTTGCCGCCATAGGTCCGCCCGAGTATACAACTGTAAGTTGTCTTCACAAAAGACGCCGGTGTATCGTCAGGACTTATCCCGGCAATGATGCAGTTGTCCACAAAAGCAACTTCGCTCAGCTGCTGGTTCCGATAATTGTCTCGGTTCGCCACGATCGTTGAGCCCTGGATCTCGCCCCCGAAACTGTCCACCGCTGCGCCCCAACCAGAAGAACCAATGGTATTCCCCGAAATCAGGCAGCCCTCTATTCTCGGAATGGGCCCGAATGTTGGAACAAACGTCCCGCCACCCATGACCCCCCCACCACGGAAACGCGCATGATTCCCCGTGATCTGACATTGACGTATCAGTGGGACAGCCGCCGCATAGATGCCGCCCCCCTGCTCCTGGGTCTTGCAATCGGTGATGATACACCGGCGGACCAGTGCGTTACCGCAAAGGAGCATCCCTCCGCCAGAACCCACAAGTAAGTATGGGTCGTCGTTACGGGGAGGATACATATTCCGCACGGTCAGACCGGCGACTTCGACATCAAAGTCACCGAGGGGCGCCAGGATCAAACCCCGGTGTCTCTCGCCCTGATCGGCCTGGCCGTCGATAATCGTCTGGGCGACGATGTCCCAGTTGGACGGGTCCAGTCCTCGCAGGGTGATGGGTCTACGGTCGATGTAGATATCCCAGTTGCCCGGCCCGGTATACACGCCCGGCAGCAGGACGACCTCGCCTCGGTCGCAGGCCTCGACGGCCGCCAGGATCGTCCACTTCGGCCCGTGAGTGCCGTCCCATTCGGTCGCCCATCCGTCCCAGTCATCGTTGCCGGCGACCGGGTTAACCCAGATCGTGGAATACTCCACCGGATTCGACCCTCGGATATACTCCTGGCCCGTCGTGTAGGCGTCGTTGTCCGGGTTCCCGTCGGGATCGGCCGCGGTCGGCGAACCGAAATACCGCTGCTCCCACCCATCGGGCAGCGTGTCACCGTCACTGTCGATAAACTCATCGGCGCCGATATCGACGGCCAATCCGTGAGGACGGGCTTCCCCATCGATATCGACAAGCATACCGGCGAGCTCGGGGTCGCCCGCGTCGATACAGGGGGAACCCGCCTGAAGGTGATACCCGTCACCGGTCAACAACGGATCACCATCAATATTGCCCGGTCCCCAAGTCATCTGCCCACCACCCGAGAAACGGACATTCTCCTGTCCTCCTTCCACGACACAATAGGCCACGGACGCCGAATCCTGTGCGCTCGGTAAAGTCAACGCCAAGCTCCAATGCGCGTTGCCCCAGAATATGTTGTGGGATGCGGAGAACACGCTTACGTCGCCGGTAACGCCCACAGCACGGTTGTACGCAATCGTGCAATGATCGATCTCACAAGAGTCGCTGTTCCAAAGCCGCACGACCGTACCGGCGTGATTCCCCATCAAGACCGACTGAGACAGAGAGAGCCCTATATTCGGAGTATAGATAACGGCGTAGCCTTGGTACGGCGACAGCCCCTCGCTGGTTGGCGATGGATACCCATTGCTCTTGATTATACAGTTCTTGATCACGAAGAAACCGGAAGAAGCACTTCCCAGGGACTGCAGGATCCCCGAGTTTTCGCGTGCATTTCCTGAGAACCGGTTGCCCCGGATCAGGCTGTCCCTGAGAATGACCTTGGCGCCTTCGCCCAAGATAGCCGCTCCCAAAACCGACGCGATGTTGTCTTCGATTCGGCAGTGCTCGATCACAAGCCTACTGTCGGGCCTACAGTAAATCGCGCCACCACCGATGTCGGCAAAATTGTCAACCAGTCGACAACGCCGGATGATCGGGGATGCGCCGTCCACCTTGAGCGCTCCGCCTTGTGGTACGTAGCCACCGGTAATCGTTAACCCTTCAAGAACCGCCCACGAGGTCTCACCCGATTCAAACACGAAGCCACGGTGTGGATTCTGAAAAGTCCCCTGGCA
>DSDH01000598.1 GCA_011055475.1 Phycisphaerales bacterium
GTTGCTCTGCACGCTGGGCTCGACGGTCTCGTTGGCGAAGTCGCCCTCGGTGATGTTCTTGTGGAACGTCGCGATGTTCGCCACCGCGCCGTCCTTGTAGATGCCCGGGCTGCGCCCGCCGCGATAGAAGTTGTCGCCGCGGATGAGGACCTGCCCGCCATACTCGGTCTCCAGCACGCCGTGGTTACCGAACATGCGGTTGCGGATGCCCTCCGGCTGCGTGCCAAAACCCTCGAACTGCCGCGAGCTGAACGTAATGCCCACGTCGTCGGCATACTGGTACAGGCAGGTGAAGTGGTCGTAGCAGTCGCCGATCGGCCGGACCGTTCGGGCCCCGCTGCCCACGGCGTACAGCGGCGGAATCCGCATGATCCAGTTCATCACATCCAGCGTGTGGATGTTCTGCTCGGTGATGATATCGCCGGACAGCACCCGGCTCATGCCCCAGGCCCGCAGCCGCGTCTCGGCGTCGTTCGGGTTGTTCTTCAGGGCCTCCATGTGCCCGCCCCAGGGAATACCGGCGTGGTAGGTCGCCTCGCCGAAGGCCAAGTCGCCCAGGGCCCCGTCGTGCACCCGCTTGAGGGCTTCGATGTAGTAGGGATCGGCGCGGGTCTGGAAGTCGACGAGGAAGGCCAGCTTCTTCTGTGAGGCGCGGCGGCCGCTTTCGTGAATCGTCTTGCAGCCGGGCACGTCGACGGCCACGGGCTTGGCGACATAGGTGTGCTTGCCCGCGGCTACGGCGTCGGCCGCCTGTTGAGGATGGAAGTATGGCGGGCTCTCAATGGCGACGGCGTCCACGCCGCATTCGAGCAGGCCTTTGTAACCGTTCAGGAAGGGGAAGCGGCGCTCCTTTGGAATACCGAACTTTTCGCCGCAGCCGTCGATGCGGTCCTGGAAGTAATCGGCACAGGCGTAGACCTCGTAGCCGCCGTGCTGATTGAACAGGTCGGCGATCCACACGCCGCGGCCGCCGCAACCAATCAGGCCGAACTTGATCTTGCCATTGGCGGCGTAGGTGCGCGCGGCCTGCGAGCCGACGACCGTGAACGAAAACGCCGTCGCTCCCGTGGCGCTCAAGAAACTCCTGCGGCTGATCGCTTCGCTGTGCCTGGACATGGTCCATCCTTTCCTCGACATGATCTCTCGTCCCTTCTACGCGGCTTCATTCCGGCGGACAGACTGACATTCCAGTTTGACCGTTGAAAGCGATTGTACCGTACCGGGGGACCCTTTTCCAGCGATCTTGACTGGGATCGAGTCACCCGCGCGGGATGGCCGGTGCGGAAGTCTGCGCCGAGGCGTTCCGCCGGTCAAGACCCCTCAGGAACGATTATCGGCGACGCTGGAGCCGACCGACGAGATAGAGCACTCCGCCCGTCAAAAGCGTTGCCGCCATGACGACCAGTGACTTGGGCGCAACGTGGAAGGCGTAGCTGATGCAACTGTAGATGAGATAGCCGCACACGCCCGCAAAAACGACCACCGGCAGCGGAAACAGGGTCATTCGATAGGGCCGCTCGGCATTCGGCTCGCGAAATCGCAGAACCACGACCGACAGCGTCGTGGCCAGGTAAAACAGATAGACCGCGGGGGCCGTGTACAGCACGGTCTCGACGAGGTCGCCGAGCACGACGATCATTCCCAGGGCGATCGCCCCTTGCACCAGCAGGGCCGGCAGCGGGGTGCCCGTCTTGGCGTGCCACCGACCCAGCCCACGGAACAGCCGATGCTCCGTGCCCATCGCATACGTGATCCGCGCCCCGGTGAAGATCAGGCCGTTGACCGCGCCCAGCGCCGAGATGCACACCAATCCGCTGATCAACCCCGCCCCCACCCGCGGGAAGACCTTGGCCACCACGTCCGTCGCCACGGCCTCGGAACCGGCCATCGGTTCATATCCCAGCGAATACAGGAACGCCCCGTTGACCAGGAGATACAGCACGATGACCGCCGTGGTGCCCAGCACCAGGGCCCGCGTGATGTTCTTTCGCGGATTCTTGACCTCGGCGGCGACGTAGGCCATCTCGTTCCATCCGCCGTAGGTGAACAGGACAAAGACCAGGGCCAGACTCACCGGCAACGAACCGAAGGAGTCCGGCCGGGGCGCCCCCTGCGGGGCAAACACCGCCACGGCGACGATGAGCACCAGCCCCACGACCTTGACGCTGGTCAGCAGATTCTGCGTCCACTTGCCCTGCCGCACGCCGATGGCGTTGATGAGCGTCAGCACGAGGACCGCGGCGCCGGCGTAGACCTGTTGGGCATGAGGGATGCCGGCACGGGTCAACGGATCGAACACCGCCCGGGCGTAGATGGCGAACGCAAAGGCCATCACAACAATGTCGCCGGGTCGCACGATCGCCAGTTGAATCCACGCGAACAGAAACCCCGCCCACCTGCCGTACGCCTTGGACAGGTACACGTAGTCGCCGCCCTCCATCGGCCAGGCGGTCGCCAGCTCCGCGTAGCCCAGCGCCCCGCAGAGACTGAGAAGCCCGCCGATCAGCCACAGGCTCAGAACGCCCAGCCAACGGCTCATCTCCAAGCCCAACGACGGCAGATTCTCATTGATCCAGTCGCCGATCCCCGCGCCGCCCCGTGCGACCTGCGGCGCCATCGCATAAATACCCGCACCGATGATGATGCCCACGATGATGCACGTCGAATCAAACAGCGACAACTGCCGTTGCGGTTGCGTTCGCATGAGCCCGTTCCAGCCCTGGTTAGTCGGCGACTGATCTGCACAAGAGAGGGGGTGACCCGCCGATCACCCCCACGCGTTTGAGCGTCCCTGCCCGCCGCATGGTCATTCTACCGCTTTTTGAGCGTCACGCCGATACCCTGCGCGTCGTTATGGATGAACACGGTCTCCAAGTCGGGATCGGTGGTAACCGCCTTGAGGTAGTCCTGCATCTGCGGTCCGGCGTTGGTTGTATTGTGGGCCAGAATGAGCCCACCGGGACGGACCTTGGGCAGCAGCTTGTTCAGGTAATCCAGGTACCCTTCCTTGTCCGCGTCAAGAAACAGGATGTCGATGGGGCCGCCGATCTTCTGCACCGTCTCGTGGGCATCGCCGAAGACCTGCTCCACTTGTTCGCTCACGCCGGCCCGCTTGAAGTTCGCCGTGGCCAGATCAAAGCGCCGACGGTCGATGTCGTGCGTGATGAGCCTGCCGCCGGTCTTGCGCAGGGCCAGGCAAAACCAGATGCCCGAATACCCGTTGCTCGTGCCGA
>DSDH01000156.1 GCA_011055475.1 Phycisphaerales bacterium
CTCGTGACGCACTATGGCGTGACGGCCGACGACATCGACCGCGTGCTGGTTGAATTCAGGTGCTGTGTCGAGGAACTCCACACAACTGGCTAACGCGCCAGGGCCGGTTCGGCGTTATCGGTGGCCTTGGCAGTGACCTCGAACGCCACGCTCCGCCCCGACCGGATGAGTTCGCTCTTGAGGACCAGCATGCCCACGGCCAGTTGCGGATCGGCGGCGAGCGTTTCATCGAGGGTGTAACGCTGCGGCGGCTGGTTCGGATCATGCGCCGCCCCTGTGAGCACCTCATTGGCCCGCTGGAGCTTGAACAGACGTTCCTCCTCATCGGGCCGCAGCGGCACCTCCACGTCCGGCTGGATGCCCCAGTCGGTCCGTCCTTCGCGCTCGGCGATGTAGCGGTTCTCCACCGGCCGACCGGATGGCAGGTGGTAGTAGGCCGTGGTGAACTTGAACTGCGAGCCGTAGCCCGTGAAGTCCGTGATCTCCTGGACGCTGCCCTTGCCATAGCTGCGGGTGCCGACGAGGGTCGCCCGGCGGTACATCGGGTCCTGCAGGGCGCCGGCGACGATCTCCGAGGCGCTGGCCGAGGCCCCGTCAATCAGCACCACCAACGGGTAATCGGGGTGCGTGCCCCTGTTATGGGCCATCCACAGGTTGGGTGCCAGGAAGCGTCGCGGCTGGCTCCGCAGGATCAGGCCCTGATCGAGGAACAGGTCCACCATGCCGATCGCCGAGGCCAAGAGCCCGCCGCTGTTGGAGCGCAGGTCAAGAATGAGCCCCTGCACCTGCTGGTTTTCCAGCTCATCGAGAATCGCATCGACCTGTTCAACGGTCGGCTCGACGAAGCTGCTGACCCGCACGTATCCGATGCGGTTCACCGGATCGATCATGTGCTGCCAGCGCCCGGCCTGCGAGGTGCCGTCGGCCCGACTCTGGCCTTCGACGGTGGGCACGACGATGTGATCGCGCACGATAGTGATATCCTCGATCGCATCGGAGGTGGCCCGCTTGACCGTCAGCGTCACGGGTGTGCCCTTGGGCCCGGAAATCTTCCGGACGGCACAGTTGCTGGTCATCTCCTCGGTGGCTTCGCCGTCAACGGCGACGATCTCATCCCCCGCGTCGAGACCGGAGGCGTACGCCGGCGTATTGGGGATCAGGCTCAATATCTTGAGCGTCTTGCCCACCTTTGACATGCGGATGCCGATGCCCGTGAACTCCTGTCGAATGCTCTTCTGAAATTCACGGATCCGTTCCGGCCAGACCAGGTTCGTGTAGGGGTCCAACGCCTCCAGGGCCGCCTCACTGAACTGCGCCACCAGCACCTCCTCGGGCAACTGAAGCGTGACCGCGTTGAGATCGCGCACGTCGTCAAAAGCCCGCTTGAAGCCGTCCTTGGTGGCCGCCGCCGGCGTCTTGGCCGCGTCCGCCTGGATCGATTCAATGCCAATCGTCCACAGGTCAATCATGCTCCGGGGCGGCTGGAAGGCCAGGTCCGGCGCGGTGTCCAACACCTCCCCCAGAAGCAGACAACGCACCAAGCCTCGGTCCAGCATGCCGCGGTAATCCACACGGGCGACGTACTTGAAATCCAGCGCCTCGATCGCCCGATACAGCATCTCGGGCCGAATCCCCTGGTATCGCTCGATCGCCGGTTCACAGGAATTGTCCTTGAGCGCCATGGCCAACGACGCCTTGTCGATCAACTCCTCGGCGTGGGCCTTGTATTCGGGATTGCTCTCATCGAATCGGCGCAACCAGTGGTAGCATTGTGAATAGGCTTGGCCCCACTTGCCCTGTGCCTCCAGCTCGGCGGCGTACCGACGGCCACGACTGATCAGGTCCTGCGTACCGGGATCGCCCAGCAACGATTCCTTTTGGGTATCGTCGGCATACTCCAACACCTGCGCCATCGCCGACAACACCTTGTCAATGGCGTCGAGGTCCTCGGCGGGTGTCTGGCGCAGCTCTTCCAGCGAGTCGCGATGTTTCTGATACAGCTCTTGCCGCTCGGCCTGGCGCCGTGACTGCAACGCTTCGTATTCCGCCAGAAGCCGGGCGAGCTGGTCGACGGCGGGGTCCTGTTGTGTCCGAGCCTGATCGAGGAGTATGTGGGCCTCGTCGAAGCGACCCGTGCGGATGTTCTGCGCCACTTGGGCGATGACGTCCGGCTCCTCAGCCGTGACGGGGGTCCAACGCGGGCCGAAAAACCCGCCCGCCACGACGAAGATAGTGCACGCCAACACGCCGTACTTGTTGCATTTATCCATAAGCCACCCCGCGGTTGTTGTGGCGCCATGATAACAGAATCCGGCACGAAAAGCAACTACCGGCTTGGCTTTGAGCGTCCGATAACGCCCCCATCGGCGTTTTCAGTGCTGTGGGAGGGGGGCGTTCCACCGGGCCTGATAACCGGCTTGCTCTCGGATGAGTGCGCGGGTCAAGTCTGGTAGATCCGACCCTCTCTGAAGGCCGCCCAAGCCGGCTCAAACGCCTGGTGTCGTGGCCGGTAGCGCCGGACGGGTACGGCCCGACAGATGAACAGGTCCGGGGCCTGTGGATCGTACTGCACCTGCAGGACCGAATCGCGAAGGGACAGGTTCTCGGGCTTGAATCGCAGCGGACGGCCCGTACTCGGATCAAGCACGTCCGGATGCACCTCGATGCCCTCCTCGTCCAGCACGAGATGGGAACCCCGCGAGCCGCCGCCGGCCTGGAGGAGCTCCACGATCGCCTTGAGGTAGGCCGCCGACGCCAGGGCCAGATGCTCGACTCGGACGGCCTCGGGCAGGTCCGTTGCCTTGGCCGAGGCGATCCCGCCCGCAGTCACGTCGCGATAGAGGTCGAGTGCCTCGGCCAGCGCCCGCTTGGCGTCGGCCAACCGGCGGGTATGCCCGCCGAATCGGGTCATACGCTGCTGAATCCTCGTCCGAACCTCCTGGGGTGTGGGCGCCTCCTGGTTGCCGGCGAACTGCTCCAGGCGCTTCAGCAGCGGCGACAGAAGCGATTCCACGTCGGGCTTCGCAACCGTCAGGGGCTCCGGGTCGCGGGCGTGGGCGATGTACTCGGCTGCCCGCAGCCCGCCCGTCTGTCCGGCGTTCAGGGCCGAGCCTCCCGGTCGTTTGACTCCGTGCGTGCCGGCCATCTCGCCGATTACGAACGTGCCGGGGATGTTCGACTGCCACCACGTGTCCACCGCGAAACCGCCGTTGTTGTGCTGGGCGCA
>DSDH01000233.1 GCA_011055475.1 Phycisphaerales bacterium
ACGGGCAATTCATGCCGCAGCCAGATGGCCGAGGGGTGGGCGCGGCAGCTCAAGGGCGACGTGATTGAGGCGCATTCGGCGGGGATCGAGACGCACGGGCTCAATCCGCAGGCCGTGCAGGTGATGGCCGAGGCCGGCGTGGACATCTCCGGGTACCAATCCAAGCACGTCGACGAGCTCAAGGACGTGGACTTTGACTACGTCGTGACGGTGTGTGACCACGCCCACGAATCCTGCCCCATGTTTCCGGGCAGGACCCGGGTCGTCCACGTCGGCTTCGACGATCCCCCGCGGCTGGCCCGGGCCGCCCGCACGCCCGAAGAGGCCATGGATATCTACCGGCGCGTGCGGGACGAGATTCGTGCCTTTATCGAAACCCTGCCACAATCGCTGAAGAAGGGATAGGCTTGCATGGCGACGGAAGCGTGCATTACGAAAAAGGCCAAAGGGCTGAACGTCTTCGAGAAGTACCTGACCGTATGGGTGGTCCTGTGCATCGCCGCCGGGATCCTTCTGGGCAAGGTGGCCCCCGGCCTGGCACAGACCTTGGATGGCATGGCGATCTACGTCAACAAAGCCCCCGTGGTGTCGATTCCGATCGCGGTGTGCCTGTTTTTCATGATGTACCCGATCATGGTGAAGATCGACTTCGCCGAGGTCGTCCGGGCGGGCAAAAGCATCAGGCCCGTGGGGCTGACGCTGTTTGTCAACTGGTGTGTCAAGCCCTTCACGATGTACGCCATCGCGGTGTTGTTCCTGGGCACGCTCTTTCGTGGGTTGATCGGCGCCGAGGCGACCGACCTGGTCAAGATGCCGCTGGGTCTGGACCTGGCCGTCGGCGCCACGCACGGGGCGGGCACGGTCGTGCTGCACGAGGGCGTCCGGATGCTCGAAGTACCGCTGTGGCGCAGTTATCTGGCCGGGTGCATCCTGCTGGGCATCGCGCCGTGCACGGCGATGGTTTTGGTCTGGGGTTACCTGGCGCGGGGCAACGACGGGCATACGCTGGTGATGGTGGCGATCAATTCATTGACCATGTTATTCCTTTATGGTCCGCTGGGCGGTCTGCTCCTGGGGGTCGGGCGGCTGCCGGTGCCATGGCAAGCCCTGCTGCTGTCGATCGCGATCTACGTGGCGTTGCCGTTGGCCGCCGGCTACGTGTCGCGGCGGTGGGTCATCGCCCACAAGGGTCGGGCGTGGTTCGAGGAGAAGTTCCTGCACGTGCTGACGCCGATCACCATCGTGGCCCTGCTCGTGACGCTGGTGCTGCTGTTCAGCTTCAAGGGCGAGACGATCCTGAGCAATCCTTTGACCATCGTGTGGATCGCCGTGCCGTTGTTGATTCAAACGTGCCTGATCTTCGCGTTGGGGTACGCCCTGGCACGCCTGCTGCGGCTCTCATACCAGGATGCGGCGCCGTCGGCGATGATCGGCGCGTCGAACCATTTCGAGGTCGCCATCGCGACGGCCACGATGCTGTTCGGGCTGTCCTCCGGGGCGGCGCTGGCGACGGTGGTGGGTGTGCTGATCGAGGTGCCCGTGATGCTCATGCTGGTCAAAATCTGCCTGCGCACGCAACATTGGTTCGGAGCCCCGGTGGTTGAGATGCCCGCCTGACCCCCGGGACAGCCGTCCCAACACATTTCTGTCACACATTTGTCACCTGTCGGCTGTCTTGAGAGTCTGGGGTTGTGGATGTACCATTGGTACCGGACTCGTAGTGAGGCAGCCCATGTTCAACCCGCGGTTCGATGAAGGTCGGCTTCTCAGCGCAAGCCTCCAGGGCGACCGGGAGGCCTTCGGGGTGCTCGTCGAGCGATACCAATCGTTGGCTTGCGGCATCGCCTACAGCATGACGGGCAGCACGGCGTCCAGCGAGGAGGTGGCCCAGGAGGCGTTTCTTCGCGCCTGGCGGAGCCTGGCCCAGTTGAGGGGTCCGGAGCACTTCCGGCCGTGGTTCTTGGCGATCGTGCGGAACCTGGCCCGCAGTCAACTGAGGAAGCAGACCCGCTGTGCAGAGGTGGCCGGCGGCGATGATCCGATGGAGGCCGTCTCCAGTGAAGCCACGCCCGACGAGGCGGCCATATCAAAGGAACGGGCGGCGATTATATGGTCGGCCCTGGAATCCGTGCCGCCGACGTATCGGGAGCCCATGGTCCTCTTCTATCGCCAGGGCAGAAACGTCAAACAGGTCGCCCAAGAGCTGGACCTGAGCGAAAAGGCCGTCCGGCAGCGGCTCAGCCGGGGGCGCAGGCTTCTGCGCGCCGAGGTGGCCGGCTTGGTGGAGGACTTCATCGAACACACGGGCCCCAAGAAGACGTTCGCGGTTGCGGTGGTTGCGGCCCTGCCCGCGATTGTGCCGGGGGCCGCGAGTGCCGCCGTAACGGGTGCTGCTATCAAGGGCGGAGCGGCCGCCAAAGGGACCCTGACGGCGGGCCTGACGGGAGCAGTGCTCGGTCCTGTGCTCGGTTTGTTGGGCGGGATATTTGGGGCCTGGATGAGTATCCGAAACACCAGATCGCCTCGGGAACGAGCGTTCATGGCGAAGGTGGCCGTTGCGTTCATGGCCGAGGTGCTGGCGGTCGTGGCGGTGGTCTTCTTCACACTGTGGCTGTCGCTTCGGGGCGTTGTGTCGCGGCAGGTGTACTGGACCGTTTTCGGGGTCCTCATGGGGGCTCATTTCGTGCTCCTGGTCCCAGCCATCCTCTGGGCGAACCGACGCCAGCGACGGATCCAGCGTGAGAACGGCACCTATGTCGAACCGCGGCGGGGCGCACAGGTATGCTCCCGGTCCAACGTTCTGGGAGCCTTTTCCGGCAGTGTGATCGGGGGTGTAGCCTGGCTCGAGGTCATGGCCCTGCTGGCACGCGATTGGGTCACAGCCATCCTGGTGGCCGCGGCGGCTGTGGTGGTTTTGTCCTCAGCCTGCTGGTCCAGGCCGGCGAACCAGCGAGGGTATTGGCGGCGGGTGTCGGCGGTGACAGCGGCCCTGCTCACGATCAACCTGGTGACCGTGAACCTGCGTTGGGAAACGTGGTGGGCTGTATTGAGTGATCGACAGGAACAGATGGGTCACATTCCGCAGTCGGTCTGGGTCATCAATGGTCTGCTCCTTCTGGTATTCGGCCTTCTGATCGTCCTGTTCCTGGTTCGCGGCAGACGGCAAGGCGATGAGCGGGGCCCGTCGGTTTGACCGGGCCGCCAGGGCCGTCAGC
>DSDH01000368.1 GCA_011055475.1 Phycisphaerales bacterium
AACGACTACCACGAACGCATCGACGCCAATCGCGATGGCCGGGTGAATATGCTGGATTTCGCGTGGCTGGCCGGTTCCTGGAAGGCCGCATCGGGGGACTGGCCATGAATATCCCCCCCGAAGGCCCGGTCCCTCTTCGACAATCCTGTCAAACCCCTTGCCAAACGGCCACGCCAAGCACAGAATAGTGGTGGTCGTGGGCGCGGCTTATAGATGGGAGGATTCGCCATGAAACGACATGTTTTCCGTGTGGGCACGGCCCTGGCGGGCCTGTCGCTCATCCTGTCCAGCGGCGGTTGTGGAATCATCGGTGGAGGGCTGCTGGGCGGTATCATCGGATATCAGTCCGGCGAGGCCCTGGCCGGGGCGGCCATCGGTGCGGCCGTGTGCGGCGCCGGCGACATCGCCCGGGCCGTCGGGGACCTCGGCAAGCCCAAGTGTCCGCCGAAGCCGACCGAGTGCACCGTCATCGTGAAGATCCGCAATGAGAACGGCTCGTTCACGCCGGTGACGCTGGTCAAGAGGGGCTGCGAGTACATCGGTCTGCGGGGCGAGCACTACACCTCCCTCCCGACCGAGGAGCAGCTTCGGCCCTATTACGGTATCAAGCCGGCGCCCGGCGATGGCCCGTCCGAATCCTAGAGGCCTTCGCCATCGAAGGAGCGGCGCATGGACGTGTACCCCCTGAAGTTCAAACCGATCTTCAAGGAGCGTATCTGGGGCGGCCGACGCCTCGCCGAGGTGTTCGGCAAGCCCCTGCCGCCGGATGTCCCCATCGGCGAAAGCTGGGAGCTGGCGGACCTGCCCGAGGACAAGTCGGAGATCGCCAATGGCCCTTTGGCCGGCTGGACGCTGGATCGGGCCCTGGCCGAGTTCGGCCCGGCGATGACCGGCGGGGAAGACTATCGGCCGCCGTTCCCCCTGCTCATCAAACTCCTGGATGCCCAGGACGTGCTCAGCGTGCAGGTGCACCCCGACGCCGAGGCCTGCCGCCGGATGGGCAAGGGCGACCCCAAGACCGAGTGCTGGTATATCCTCGACGCCGCGCCGGGAGCGGTGATCTATAAGGGCCTCAAGCCGGGCACCACCCGCCAGCAGTTCGCCGGGGCTATCGAGGCCGGCACAACCGCCGAATGGCTCAATCGCATTGAGGTCAGGCCGGGCGAGTGCCACTTCCTGCCATCGGGAACGTGCCACGCGATCGGGGCGGGCCTCTTGATCGCCGAAATCCAGCAACCTTCCGACACAACCTACCGCGTGTTTGACTGGAATCGGGTCGGCCCCGACGGCAAGGGCCGCCCGCTGCACGTAGCCGAGGCCCTGGAGTGCATCCACTTCGGCGACGACGATGTGTCGTTGCCCGCGACCACGCAGGGGCGACTCGTGGATGCCGATGAGTTCAAGGTGGATAAGGTCCATCAGTCCGCCGGCGATGCGGTGCGGTGGGATTCGGGTTGCATGCGGGCCGTGCTCGTGGTGACCGGTCATGGGCAGATCCGCGGGGGCCGTGAAACCGTGCCCTTCGCCCAGGGCGACACCCTGCTGCTGCCCGCGGTGATCGCGGCTGATGTAGAGGCGGAAACCGACACGGAGTTGCTCGTCGCGACGGTCTGACGCCCGCGCGAAGCCCGGACAGACCGGGAAAAAGGAGACGATTATGCGAACTCTCTGGATTGCTGGGTTGTGCATCCTTCTGATCTCCGTCGGCTGGGCGCAGGACAAGTGCGCGGATAACAGCGACTGCCCCGAAGGCTGGTACTGCGCCAAAGTCGACGGCGGCTGCGACGGGCCGGGGATATGCCAGAAGCGGCCCGACGCCTGTCTGGCCGTCTGGGACCCGGTCTGCGGCTGCGACGGGCAGACCTATTCCAACGCCTGCTACGCCGCCATGGCCGGCGTGAACGTGGCCCACCCGGGGCCGTGCGTCAAGACCGCCTGCAAGGATAACGACGGCTGCGAGGAAGGCTGGTACTGCCACAAGGCCGAAGGCGATTGCGAGGGCCAGGGCGAGTGCCTTCGCCGACCGGAGGCCTGCCCCGACGTGTGGGACCCGGTCTGCGGATGCGACGGCCAGACGTATGGGAACGCCTGCGAGGCGGCGATGGCCGGTATGAACATCGCCTATCGGGGCCCCTGCCTGCCGGAGATCTGCGACGACAACGCCGACTGCCCGCACGGGTGGTACTGCGCCACGGCCGAGGGCGACTGCGACGGCAAGGGGGAATGCCGCGAGCGGCCCGTGGCGTGCCCGGAGGTGTGGGATCCCGTTTGCGGGTGTGACAACCAGACCTACGGCAACGCCTGTTTCGCGGCGATGGCCGGCGTGAACGTGGCCTATCGCGGGCCCTGCATCCCGCCAGGCCCGACGACCGTCATGATCGAGCCGCGGGTCATGCCCGATGACGTGCACACGGGACCCTCCGGGGTGCCGCAGCTTCGTATCCTGTGGAGCGAGCCCGTGCGATTCGCCGCCGAGGATGTGAACGTCGTTGATGAGTCCGGTGTCCCGGTCGAATATGTCGCCGAAGGGACCGACACCGCCATGATGACCTTGCGTTTCGCGGCGGCCCTGAGCCGTGATCGCTACGTCATCACGATTGCGGACACGGTCACGGGCCTGGATTCGGAGTTGCCCATCGACGGCGACGACGACGGTCGCGCGGGTGGTGACGCGGTTATCGTGCTGGAGCACCGCCGCCGGGCGGACTTCACCGGCGACAACCGGATCGATCTGGAGGACCTGGCCCGTTTCGCCGAGGACTGGCTCCGAATCGAATGACCGCATCCCTTACGGCTTCTTGAGAACGTCCGGCACCTCCGTTGGGCCGCCCGCGCCGCGGACCGTATGCACCCGGGCCGGCTTGCCGGAGCTCTTGAGCTCCTCGGCGAGGGTCTCGATCTCCATGAAGCGCTTCTTGAGCTCGTAAAAGCCGTGCCACCAGGCGTAATCCGGGGCCATCATTGCCACCCCAAATCGGGCCCGCCGCCCCTCGTGGTGCCACAGCTCGTACATCTCGATCTCAAGCTGCTCATCCAGGTTCCGCGAGGAATCCAAAAGCTTCTTGGCGTACAGCTCGTCGATCAGGGTCCTGGCGGGACGGTAGTAGTTGTCGTTGTAGTTCGCGATGGCCTTATCCATGTGATCGAAGTGC
>DSDH01000691.1 GCA_011055475.1 Phycisphaerales bacterium
CCACTATTCTGTGCTTGGCGTGGCCGTTTGGCAAGGGGTTTGACATGATTGTCGAAGAGGGACCGGGCCTTCGGGGGGGGATATTCATGGCCAGTCCCCCGATGCGGCCTTCCAGGAACCGGCCAGCGACGCGAAATCCAGCATATCCACCCGGCCATCGCGATTGGCGTCGATGCGTTCGTGGTAGTCGTTTCGTCGGCAGGCATCGGGCCGGAGCCAGAACCGGACGAATCGTGCCAGGTCCGCCGGTCCGATGTGCCCGTCCACGACCACGTCGCCGGGCAAGGGATCGCGAAGAAACACGATGGTCACCGGCTCGGAGGGTTCATACAGGGCACCGTCGTCCGAACCGTCGCGGATCCGAAACGTGACCCAGGCCATGTCGTTCGGGTCCAGCACTCCGTTCGGCGCCGGCAGCCGGTACTGGAGATGCAGATGCGGGTCGGACAGGATGCTGTGGTTGATCGTATCCCCCGGTGCCTGGATAGACTGGCCCACATACGTGTGGGCGATGAGTCCGGGCGAGATCGACACGCACTCGATCAGGAGGCGGTAGTCCAGGTTCGGCACGCCCTGCAAGGCGTGATTGGGGTCTGCCGCCGGAAACACATCGAATCCGGGCTCTCCGATCTGGTACCGCTGGTATCGGGCGTTGTAATACATCGGGTAGTGCCAGTTCCGCCACGTGGGGTCGCCGGAGTGCTCGGGATCGCTGTGACGATACTTCTGTGTGCAATCGAGGAAAAGCCGGTTGTCGTCGGCCGTGCCCCAGACGCCGTCGGGATTGCATCCGATCAGCAGGTGATCAAGCGGACAGTCCGCTGTGACACTCCCGGCAACCACGAGCATCGTGGTCAATACCAGAAGATGCGCTCTCATTGTCTTCGTCCTTTGTGCGGGGTCTTTCAGTACCCATCCGGCGGCCAACCCGGGGCATAGTCGGGAAACCAGAAGCAGTTGCCCGGCCAGGACCAGGTGTCCTCGACCTTGAGGCATTCGGCGTGCCCGTCCGCGAACAGGTAGTTGCTCTTGCCATCGTGCCGGTCCCAGGCGATTTGGCCCTTGACCTCTTCGATCGAGCCCCAGTGCTCCGGGTGCAGGTGGTCGTAGTGCGTCCACGAGTCGGGGGCTTCGCACAGGTACACGCAGTAGCGTGGGCGGCGAATCTGGTCGACGCGGTTGTATTGTCCTCCGTTCAGCGGGCAACCGGGGTCGGTCAGCGAGTTGACGGCGTAACTGGACCATCGCAGTTCTTCGTCCTGCTCCGCCAGGGGCCGGTTCCAGTCAACAAATCGCTTCGACGCATCGGCCGGACAGCGATAGAGCAATTCCGCGTCGGAGTAGCGGGCCAGGACGTGCAGCCAGTATTGTTGCGGATTGTCCAGGTGGCACGAGCTGGGCGGCAGGCGCTGGTCGTTGTCCATCGTATACGCGCTCAGGGCGATTCCGAACTGCCGGACGTTGCTGGAGCAGATCAGCTTCCGGGCCGCGCTCTTGGCTTTCTTCAAGGCGGGTGTCAGAACGGCCAGAAGCATACCGATAACGGCGATCACGACCAGCAGCTCGATCAGCGTGAACGCCCGGATTTTGGATGCGTTTCTCAATTGACCCATGCCGTTCTTCATGGCCGCCTCCTGCCAAGAAGGCTCGGCGGCAGGTTATGCCGCCGAGCCGCTTTCCCATGGCGGATATCAGGTCGATTCAGTCCGTCGTTGCCCGATTCCGTATCGCCGCCGGGCCACAATCCCGGCGCCGAGCGTCAGGAAGAGCAAGGAGGCCGGTTCCGGGATGGTCTGGAACGCAATCGTGTAGGGGGCTGAGGCTGCAAAGCCCGTCGTGCCCACGTCCAAGGCCACGAACGTGGCCTGGAACACCGCGCCGGGGCCGTCGGCCAAGGCCAGAAACTCGGTATGCACGTGGTGGTGCCATGCCCCGAGGCCGCCGTTTTCGTTGTACAAGTCATCCGACCAGAGGGGGGTCCCGAACGCGAACACATCGCCGTCGGACGAGAGGATGTCCAGCCCGGCGGCCTGGTCCTGCATCCAGAAGTTCAGCGGGTCGGAGAAGTCCTCACGGCGAAGGGCGATCCGCCAACCCGGCATGATGGCCGGGTCGGCGCCGCCGAGCTGGAACGCGCCGGTGGGTGGATGGGCGGTATGCCAGCAATCCAGTTCGGCTCGGTAGACTTGCAGGCCGCCGATGAACTCGCCCGTGGGCGCCATGTCGATGGGGCCCCATTGCGGATGGTCCGGCGCGGCAAAGATCCACAGTTGGCCGTCGTCGGCGGTTCCCCAGAGGCCATCGGGGTTTCGGCCGATGTGTGTATGACCGTGGTCCTCGTGCTCAGCCAGGGCCGGCCTTGTGCCTGCAATGACCCAGGCGGAGAGAACAAGGGCCACGATATGTCTTCGGTGCAACATGATATCGCCTTTCTGCAAGGGGGTGTGTGCATGCAACCCGCACGCTCCACACGTCAAAGCGTGGGGCGATTGGATACAAAGACGCACATCGGAGGATCAGGCCATGGGGGGACTGCGGGGCATGCAGGGCCGCTGCGGCCTCTGCACGAGATGGCGGGTTGCCTCCGGCAGGGCCGGGCCCCGCGCCGGCTCCACGCACACCGTCGGTGCAATACCATCCGCGATGTACTTGCCGCCCGGACCCAGCAGAATCGAACAGAGCGGACAACGGCCGTGATCGTGCGTATGCGTGTGCCCGCCCGGCTCAGAAGCGGCTGTTCGGGCGCGCTGCTCGGCCCAGACGTGCAGGGCCAGGGTCGCGCCCGTGGCCAGGCCCAGAACGCCCATCAGTGCTGTCGCAAGCACGAGCAGGCGCCGTCGGCTTGTCACGCCGGGTTGGTTCATTTGCCTTCTCTGCATTCGGGGCAGAGGCCCTCAAGCTGCACGCGCTGGCGTTGGATCGTGTAGCCCTTATACGACCGGGCCACGGCGGGCAGACGCATCTCGGCCAGGCAGGTGGTGCGGCCGCACCCCGTGCACGTGAAGTGTGGGTGGCATTGATGTTCGGTGCAGCGCTCGGCCGATTCAAAATACCACGTGCGCTTCTGAACGAACGCGCGGTGCACAATGCCCGCCGCGCACAGGGCCTGCAGGGTGCGGTAGACGGTGACCTTGTTCGGTGCATCCCGGTCG
>DSDH01000537.1 GCA_011055475.1 Phycisphaerales bacterium
CACTTCTACATCTCCGGCACCGCCAGTATCGTGGGCCACGAGTCGCGCCACACGGAAGACGCCACCCAGCAGATCGACGAGATCATGGCCAACATCGACGCCCTGCTCAGCGAGGCCGACCGCGCCACCGGGCTGCATCTCGCCTCCGCCGCCGAGCTCTCGCTGCTCAAGGTCTACGTGCGCGCCCCCGCGCACCTCGACACCGTGCGCGCCCGCGTCGAGGCGCACCTGGGTACGAGCGTGCCCGTGATCTACCTGCACGGCGACATCTGCCGTACCGACCTGCTGGTGGAGGTCGAGGCCCTCTACGCGGGCCGCTGCGACGGCTGACATGCCCGAACTGCCGGAGGTCGAGACCACCCGCCGCGGCATCGCGCCGCATGTCATCGGGCACCGGGTGCGCGCGGTGATCGTGCGCCAGCCGCGGCTGCGCTGGCCCGTACCGAAGGCATTCGCCCAAAAGCTCGCCGGCCAAACGATCGACGCGGTCGAGCGCCGCGGCAAGTACCTGCTGTTGTGCACCAGCACCGGCACCGCCATTTTGCACCTGGGCATGTCCGGCAGCCTGCGCATCGTCGATGCCGGCGTCCCGCCCGAGACCCACGACCACCTCGACCTCGTGCTGGACAACGGCCGCGCCCTGCGCCTGCGCGACCCCCGCCGTTTCGGCGCAGCACTCTGGACCGGGACCGACCCGCGGGCCCACAAGCTGCTCGCACCGCTCGGCCCCGAACCGCTCTCCGACGCCTTCGACACGGACTACCTCTACACCCGCTCGCGCGGGCGCCGGGGCAGCATCAAGGAGTTCATCATGAACAGCCACGTCGTGGTCGGCGTGGGCAACATCTACGCCAGCGAGTCGCTGTTTCGCGCCGGCATCAACCCGAAGCGCGCGGCCGGGCGCGTCTCGCGCGAGCGCTACGCAGCACTCGTGCAGGCGATCAAGGACGTACTGGCCGAGGCGATCAAACAGGGCGGGACGACCCTGCGGGACTTCGTGCGCGAGGACGGGCAGCCAGGCTACTTCCGCATCCGCCTCAAGGTCTACGACCGGGCCGGCGAGCCCTGCCCGGCCTGCGGCACCGCCATCCGCCAGATCACCCAGGGACAGCGCTCGACGTATTTCTGCCCGGTGTGCCAGCGCTGAGCCTACCCAACGGCTTGCCATCATCCCGCCACTTCTCCCCGCGATTGAAAAACATTCCGCTTAGGTTATATTCCCTTCATGGAATGGGAAGTCGAATACACGGACGTGTTCGAGGCCTGGTGGAATCAACTATCGGCCGGCGAGCAGGAAGACGTCTCGGCAAGCGTGGAGCTCCTGGAGCGCAAAGGCCCACAGCTCCCCTATCCCTTCAGCTCCGGCATCAATGGATCGAGGCACTGCCACATGCGCGAACTGCGAATTCAGCACCAGGGCAGGCCCTATCGCGTCCTCTATGCCTTCGATCCCAGGCGTTGCGCCATCCTGCTGCTGGGCGGCGACAAGACCGGAGATGAGCACTGGTATGAAAGACACGTCCCGCTGGCCGATCGGCTTTACGACGAACACTTCGAAATACTCAGACGCGAAGGCCTGATCCGGCCGACGAAAGGTACATAAGACATGGCAAAGAATTTCAGCGAACTGCGCGCCCGCATGACACCGGAGAGCCGCCAGCGTGCAGAGGACAAGGCTCGGGCGATGCTCGCCGCCATGCCCCTGGCCGAGTTGCGCCAGGCCCGCGAACTCTCCCAGGAGCAGCTTGCCGCCCTGCTGCACGTGCGTCAGCCCGCCATTGCCCGCCTGGAAAAGCGCACCGACATGTACCTTTCGACGCTCCGTCGCGTCATCGAGGCCATGGGGGGCGAACTGGAAATACGCGCACACTTCCCGGATGGCGACATCAGGATCTCGCAGTTCGGCAGCCTGGATGACGCTACCGACAACAGGGACGGGGCCGACAGGCGCTGATTGCGTAAACCGCTGGTGTGGCGCACGCCCTCACATTCCATTCCACTCGCGATACCCGACTACCGTAATCGCACGCTTACGCTCAGATGAAGACGCCCAATCAATAGCAAATAACTATTAATTCGTTTTTTATTATTGATTGGTGCTATTGCAATGAGGAGCCTATAACCCTCACTGTGCAATCAATAAACACCCACCACCAAAGGAGTGACCCATGTCTGACATGAGCAAATGCCCCATCCACCACGTCTCGGGTGGCGGCACGACGAACGAGGACTGGTGGCCGAATCGCCTGAACCTGGACATCCTGCGCCAGCAGTCGTCCAAGTCCGACCCCATGGGCGAGGACTTCGACTACGCGAAGGAATTCCAGAGCCTGGACCTCGCCGCCGTGAAGGCGGACCTGCACGCCCTGATGACCGATTCCCAGGACTGGTGGCCGGCCGACTACGGCCATTACGGCCCCATGTTCATCCGCATGGCCTGGCACAGCGCCGGCACCTACCGCACGGCGGACGGCCGTGGCGGCGGCGGCACCGGCAACCAGCGCTTCGCGCCCGTGAACAGCTGGCCGGACAACGTGAACCTGGACAAGGCCCGCCGCCTGCTGTGGCCGATCAAGCAGAAGTACGGCCGCAAGATCTCCTGGGCGGACCTCTTCATCCTCACCGGCAACGTCGCCCTGGAATCCATGGGCTTCAGGACCTTCGGCTTCGCCGGCGGCCGCCGCGACATCTGGGAACCCGAGAAGGACATCTACTGGGGCGCCGAGAAGGACTGGCTGGCCGACCAGCGCTACGAGGAAGGCCACGAAAACCTGGAGAACCCGCTGGCCGCGGTGCAGATGGGCCTGATCTACGTGAACCCGGAGGGCCCCAACGGCAACCCGGACCCGCTGGCCGCCGCAAAGGACGTGCGCGAGACCTTCGCCCGCATGGCGATGAACGACTACGAGACCACTGCACTGACCGCGGGCGGCCACACCTTCGGCAAGTGCCACGGCGCGGGTGACCCGTCCCACGTCGGCCCCGAGCCCGAGGCCGCCCCGATGGCCGAGATGGGCCTGGGCTGGAAGAGCAGCCACAAGAGCGGCAAGGGCGGCGACCAGATCGGCAGCGGTCTGGAAGGCGCGTGGACGCCGACGCCCACGAAGTGGGACATGACCTACCTGGAGATGCTG
>DSDH01000004.1 GCA_011055475.1 Phycisphaerales bacterium
ACGACCGACCGCCGCCAAGGCCACGTAGGCCGGGCGCGGCGTCATGTCCTTGCGCAGCAGGCCGAACTGCGCCCCGTTATGCTTCTCGTAGTAGTGGCCGAGGACAAAGTGGAAATGTCGAACCGACCCGGCCTGCAGGCTGGAGGCATACGACTGGGCGATATAGCGGGCCTTGCGTAATTCATCTTCGCGTGATAATTCACACCACGGCTCGGGGCCGACGTACTTGAGCCCGCGGTCGGCCTCGGTGACCCAGAGGGGTTTTCCGCAGGCCGCCTGCCGCGCCGGGCCCCACAACCGCGCGTAATCGTGGGCCCATTCATAGGTGTGGATGTTGTACGTATCGAAGTAGGACCAGGCCTCGTTCTCCAGCAGGCCCTCGGTGTGCCGTGTGGTCGGCAGCGTGGTGTACACGTTCCAGCCGACGATGACCTCGGGATCGCCGGCCTTGAACCCCAGGTACGCGGCCTTCTGGTAGCTGCACATCTCATCCACGGTGTGCCCGCCGAACATCTCGATATTCGCCTCGTTCCACGGTTCCCAGGCGTGCACTTTGCCCGAAAACCGCCGGGCCATCGCCTTGCAGAACCGATACGCCAGCCGCAGATCGCGAGGGAAGCGCCCCCCGGCCAGGTCGCCGTCCAAAATCGTATCCTGTGCCCACGAGGGGGTGCTGTGGAAGACCTGCAACACCTTCAGCCCGCGGTCCGTCTGAATCCAGGCGGCGGTGTCGTAGGTCGTCTGCCCCGGGGTCAATTGACCCGGCAGGGCCTCCATCTCGCGCCAACTGAGCCGATCGCGCACCCAGTTGACCCCGGCCAGGGCCGCCAGCGAGGCCAGTCTCGCCTGGTCCATCGGTTGACTGTTGGCGAACCAGGCCGTCGCCGAATCCACGCACACCGGCGAATCCTGTGGGATGGGGGCCTTGAGCCGCTCCAACACCGCGGCGGTCGTCCACTGAACGCAGTCGCCGTCCGCATCCAGGAACTCGACGCGATACCAGCCCACGTCCAGATCGCCCAGTCGCAAACGCGACGCAACCAGCGTACGACCCGGCTGCATATCGCCGTGGCCGATTTGGCGGTCGGTGTCGTCGAGCACCCGCCACGATTTCACGTCATCAGGCATGTCCTCGGGCAGTCTGACCCAGACCGTCTGGCCGCGAAGATACACGTTGCCCGGATGACCGCTCATCGGTTCGGGTATCCCCCGCTCGACGACCTGGCCGTCTTCGACGGCCACGGCCGGCTCAACCGGCCCCAAACCTGAAAACACACAAACGATCATCCCGACGATGAGCCGCCGCAGCGTGTTGTATGGCGTCATCACACTCTCCTGTCTTGTCGTTGGACTCAGAAGAAGGAGCAACCTATGGCCCGTCACCGGCGATCACATCCAGCTCGGCGACCGAGGCGAAACGCTGGCCCTCGAGACCGGCCACGGCCACGAACCGCACGTACCGTCCCTCCATCGGTGTGTCGAATCGAATCGTCTTGAGTTCTCGGTTCAACGGCGGTTCGCCGCGGGCGACGGGCTCGCCCCAGCGGTCCGGGTCGTCGCTCACGTAAACGGCATACCGCGAGACCCAGCCATTGCGCATGTCCTGACGCGGCAGGTACGTCAGGCCACGCAGGCGAACCGGCCGACGCAGGTCAATCACGATATCGTGCGGATAATCCGGCGGCGTCGGTGTCCAGGCGGTGTGCCAGATCGTATTGGGGTTGCCGTCGATGGCGTTTTCGCCCTCGTAGCCCGGCTCGTGGCTGTCGGTCCGCAGCACCCATGCACCAAGCGTATCGATCAGCCGGGGCGGGCGCAACAGGCCCCGGACGTCCTCGACCCGCAGTTCCTCGGCGGGCCGGAAGTTTTCCCCTACCATGTACTCCAGCAGGGACTCGCGCAGGGCCTTGGCGGGAAGGCGATCATCCAGGTCGTCTTCAATGTCCATGCTGCAAGCCAGGAGCCTGCCCCCCGCGACCTTGGCCTCGAAGAGCAGACCCAACCGACGGTTCGTCACCCAATCGTCGATGACCTGCACGATCGGGCGGAACGTCGGCGGCAGCTCGTCCAGCACCATCGCCTGGCTGCGGCTGATCAGGTACCACCACTGCCAGTTGGTGTGCGAGTCCGTGGGAAACCCCGCCAAGGCCGGATGCGCCGGGTCGCACAGGATTCCCAGCGTGTGGGGCGGTTGACCACGCGTCCAGGCCGTGTTCCAGAAGATGCTCGAAAAGCCGATCCCCACGTCACCGGCGACGCTGCCGCGAGCAGGCAGAAGCAACACTCTGCCGCCCCGCTGCAAGACCGCCAGGGCCGCGTCGTCCAGGGCATGGGCCACGTGAACCCCCTCGGGTACCGAGCAAGGGGGCGCGGGCGGATACACCCACAGGTCCCAGTCGTTGGCGATGTCGGTGCCCTCGACGGCGATCTCCAGGTTGACCTTCGCCGGGGCCTTCACATCCGACCAATCAAAGCGGACCGGGCCAAGCTCGGTGCCGTTACCGATGGGGATCATTCGCGACGGCAACGGCCCGTGTCGGACGACCCGGCCATGGACATCCCACAGTCGCCAAACGCACCGACGATCCAGAGGCTGCGATCCGAAGTGCGCGATCTCGGCAACCCCTTCGAACGGCTCATCGGCCGACCAGACCCGCTTGGCCACGCGCAGCAAGGGAACGGTCGGCCCGCAGAAGCGGTGATACTCGGCGGGGGTAATATAACCCTTCTCGTCCCAGAAGGCATCGAGCACGCCCACCAGGGCCGTCCCCTGACCGGGAAAATCATGCAGGTCCAGCAGTTGGAATCCGCCGATGCCCGGCGTGCGCAATTGCGACTCGATATCCTCCTTGTAGCACAGGGCTTGCAGCTTGCCCGAGGCGATAAGGAAATCGTGGGCCTGGTCGAGCATGTGGTTGGCGTCCAGAGAATCGCGAAAGATCTCGAAGTTGGCCGCGCGGAACACGCCGGTGTACTTGGCGATCTCATCGAAGTTGGGATACACGCACCACTGGCCGATCTCGTGGCTGACGACGGGCGCCTCGTGCTGGACGACGAAATCGCGATAGTCGGTCATCGTCTCCGGCGGACGGGCATTAATCCGGCTGCGGAGGCCCTCGCCCCAGGCCTGGAT
>DSDH01000462.1 GCA_011055475.1 Phycisphaerales bacterium
GCGGGGCGTCGTCGTCTGTTGGGAAACGAACGGCACGGCCCACCCGCGTCTGATGGAGCGCGCTCTCGCCCTGGCGCTCTCCACTGGCGGCTGCGTCAAATTCGACCTCAAAGCGCACGACGATAACTTGCACCGCGCGCTGACCGGCGTCAGCAACCGCTGGACGCTGGAGAATTTCGCCCGCGCGGCCGCTCAAGGCGCGCGGCGCCCGGATCCGCCGCCCGTGATCGCCAGCACGCTGTTGACGCCGGGGTACGTCGACGTCGAGGAGGTGGGGCGCATTGCCCGCTTCATCGCCAACCACGATCCGGCGATCCCCTACGTTCTCTTGGGCTTTGCTCCCCAGTTCCTCTTTGCCGACCTGCCCCGCACATCGGTGCGCCACGCCGAGCAGTCACAAGCCGCCGCTCGGCAAGCCGGGTTAGAGGTGGTCCGCATCGGTAATCGGCATCTGCTTTCCCGCGATTACTGAACCGTGTCGCCTCGAATCCATCCGATGACGGTGTCGCCAGGCGCAAAAGCGATTTCTGTCCGCTTCCGCGTTTCCATCTCTGCTACCCAGGCTGATGAGCGCGACGGGATATCTGATACAGGTCTCCGTGGAGCCTGCGAAATGAGCGGTATCAGGGTATTCTTGCTCATACTGCCTTCCTTGAAATCGTCTCGATCTCGGTGCCGATGGACCATCCATTCCAAACCGGCGGGGAAAGCTCTACCTCGTGAACTCGAGCGAGTTCAGCAGGTGGTCGAACACGGCGTCGTGGGTCGAAGCGGCCGGGTACCTGTGCAGGATCACGATGTCATCACCGTCCAACGGAATCGTCACGCTCTCGTGCAGCGGCAGGGTTGCCCGTTGCCAGCGCAATCCGTCGTAGCCGCCCAGGTGCACCTGCTCGACTCGATCAGCCTGGGCGTGGACGTTGTTCTCGATCCACCGCGCCATGTCCTGCGCCGGCACGTGGATGTGGTTCACCGTCATCCAAAACGCCTCGTCGGGCAACGCGACCCATCCGTCGGGCCGGCTGAAGGTGAAATTGCTCAGGATGATGGCGCCTGTCCTCGCGTCCTCCCATAACTCCCATTCCGCCGGATAGTCGAAACTCGAGCCGAGCACCTCGTCGGTATAGGTCTGCCACGTCTCTACTGGCCCTGGATCTGGCAGCGGGGCGCGCTCGGCGCTCGGGGCCACGTTCGTGTACCCATGCGCCGGGTCGGACCACAGACCGACGAAATAGACATCGTCGCATAACTCGACCGACGCGCCGGTCTCGGGGTCGACTTGCCAGACGGCGGTCGGCTGGTTGGGTGCGGCGGTGGTCAGGAGCAGGTGCTCTGGATCGACCCAAAAGAGCGCGCTGACCGACGTGACGTCCCTCAGATGGACGGTCAGGCGGTCGGTCTCGGGCGCGATCCCGTCGATCCAGACTGTCCTCTGGTCGGCCGCGACGTGGGCGACGCATGACCCATCTGGCGAAAAGGCCAGGACGTGCGCCGAGACGGGCGCAGGGCGCGCAGCCAGAGGCCGGAAGGACGCGTCGTCCGTCGAAAAGGCTACCTGCCCCGGCAGGTACCAGACCTCTCGACCGTCGGCCGTCCACGCCAGATCCCGGGCCAGGGCGGACGTGGGCGACATCAGGGCTCGCCCCAGCGAGCGGACCTCGCCCGTCTCGGCTGCCACCACCACGATCTCGACGTAGGCGTCGGTGCCTCCCTCGGCCAGCTCTCCCGTAGAGACGGCCGCCGCGATCTGAGCGCCAGTTGGAGACCACGCCGCGCCGATGATCTTGTCCAGTTGCGCCAACGGACGCGCCGCCTGGAGGGTGGGGGAAACCTGCTGGACGTAGAGGGTATCGGGCGTGGCGACGCCGGGAATGTAAAAGGCGATCCGGCGGCCGTCGGGCGCCCAGGTCGCGCTGAGTGCGTACTCTGCGATTCGAGACGGGGCCGCGCCGTTCAGATCGAGCAGCCACGTCGCGCCGCCATCGGGTTGCGGCACCACCAGTCGGGTCGCGTCGGGGGAGAGGCGGACGGGTGTGGATAGATGCGCCCACGTCTCCACCGGGGCGGGAAGATAGACGCCGGGCGAGGAGAGGACCTGTCGCTCTCGCGTGGCGACATCGAACAGGAAAATTTGGCCGTCTCTGTCGCTCAGCAGGAAGGCCGCGTCGGTGTCTATGACCATCGGCGGCGTGGGGATCGTCACCGGGAGGGGCGACGTCATCCCACCTGCCGGTTCGAGTCCCAACGAGGCCAGGGACTGTTGTGGAGTCTCGAACTGCAAGCTGTTCAAGAGCGCCCAGCTCTCTGCATCCACGTCCTCTGACCCGTACCAGATCTCGTAAACCCGATCGTCGACGGTCAGATAGATACAAGTCACCGGGTTGATTCCGGGCAGGGGGGACAGCATGACGCCCTCGTATCCACTGACGGTCATCCCGGTGCGCTGGATGTTGATGCCGGGATTCCCCTCTACGGTCCGGGCGATCAGGTCGTCGACCTGGTCAGGAGACGCGCTGTAGGCCCAGCCGACGCGCAGGATCAACGCGCCCAGCTCGTCCGACAGCGTAAAGCCATAGGTCGGGAAGAGGTACTCGTCTTGTGAGAATCTCCAGTGGTCGGGGTACTCGATGCGCACTCCCAGGACGGGGTTTTCGTATTCTATCGTGGTGATGGTCTCTTCCTGCGGCTCGCCTGCCCTCGAGCAACCGCTCGACAAGAGTGCCAGCAACGCGAGCGCCATGGCCAGCTTGGTCCATCGCATGTCTACCTTCCCCTCGTAACTGTCTAACGAGGCTTTGTCTCAAACCGACGAGGTTGGAACTTGCCGCAGAGCGCGCCAAGCCTGCTGAGAAAAACACGAGAAAACTCGGCGTTCTCTGTGGGCTGCGGTAAGATCTTGCCTCATCTGTAAAGAATTGTAGCCCTCAAGGAGTTCAGGTGCGACGCACAGTCCGTCGCACCTGATAGTCCACTCGCCTCGTGGTAAAATCCTCTTTGCTCTACAGCGAAATCCCCTTCCCAAAGGGGTCTGCCCACATTGTGAGGGCCGCTGCCAATTCCGGATGCTCTTGGGCGGCCTCCTTGAGGGGAATCCCCTCCATCGTGGCTGCGATGGCCTGGCGGAACGC
>DSDH01000534.1 GCA_011055475.1 Phycisphaerales bacterium
AATGGGCCCTTCTTGTCATTCCCGCGAAAGCGGGAATCCACGCTTTTCGTGCAGAGAACACACCACACGTTGAGCGTGGACCCCGGATCAAGTCCGGGGTGACACTTTTTCAACAGGCTGCTATGACTTTCAACGACAAATGGGACAACTTCGGCAAAGGAGCCGGATGGGACGGTCAATGGGACGAGTGGCGCGACAGTTTCATGGTGAATATGCGCGACCTGGACAATGTCGAGCACCTCGTTGGGATTTGCCAGGAGCTGACCCGCCTGGGATTCGGCCTGCGCTTTGACGTGGGGCACGGATTCGACACCGTCTTTCCGGTCCATGACCACCTGGAGGGCACGACCCGGCTCTTCGGTGAGGTGACGCATCCCGGCTTTGAGCCGATTGACCTGCGGGGCACGGATGAACCCAACATCGCCATGCTGTACATCTGCTACCGGGTTCAGAAGGCCTGCCCGGGCGCCCTGTTGGCCTATGCCGAGCAATGGCACGGCAACGAGGCCCGAATGCTCAAGTCGGGAGCCATCCCCTACAACGCCATCATCAAGAACCTGGAGAACATGCGTAGCGGTCAGGGCGTCGATAGCCCCATGGGCCTCAATGACAACCTGGCCTACCTGGCCCGGGTCCGGGAGCAGTGCGGCGGTCAGATGTTGTCCTTGTTCAACAGCCATGATGAAGAGGCCCCGGCCAGCAACTACCAGAACATGATCTGGCCCGCCGCCGCGTTTCTGGTGTTCAGCAGCTATGGTCCCCTGATGTATCACATCAGCCGACTCCCCGACGCCCGGTCCGGTTCCGTGCGAAAACGGTTCGACCTGGCCTACACCGAATGCTGGAAGCACTGGGTTAATAACCGCTTCAACCATCCCTGGGCCCTGGAGCGCCAGTCCCAGGAGGACATCCTGTCCGCGTATCCTCTGCTGAGAGGTTTTGGGGCATACCTGCGAGGGCTTTACCACTGTGCCGACGTTCACCCCGCCCTGACCAAGGGGACCGTGGTCCCCATCCCAACGCACAACAGCCGCATCGCCGCGTTTCTGCGCTGTTATCGTGAGGAATGTCTGCTGTGCGTCTTCAATTTCCCGGATCCGCACCCCCGAGGGCAGACCGCCGTTGCACGGGAGTTCAACTTCGCGCTGCCGCTCCCGGAGGCGGCGTCACCTCTGGGCCCGCTGGAGCCCGATGTGATTTATGAGCTGCGGGAGCGGTACAACAACGTGGAAGGGCGTATGCGGGCGCACCGCAAGGAGTACTGGTCCGGCGAGGAATTGGGCCGACTGGGATTCGGCGGCGTGCTGCCGCCCGTCTCGACGCGCGTGTATGAGATCATCCACCGCGATCACGCCATCCACGAGAAAGACATTCTTCCCGATTCGCTGCTTCGCTACTTTCGATACGGCAAGGAGGACCGCATTCGCCACTCCTACGTCGCCAAGGCCTTTCGGCAGGCCTGCGACCGGAAGACCCGGGGCTTTCGGCGTTTCGGCGAGCTGATGACCCTGGTGGTGGCCTGGATTCACCGTTCTCGCAAATGGGGGATTGGTGAGCTGTCGATCCTCCTGGCCGAGATCAGCGAGGCGGACCCGCAGCGCAGACAACAGGTCATCTCTTTCCTGATGCGCATCGCGGTGAATGAGGCCGGTCACTTCCCCATGGAGGTGGTCCAAGCCGCCGTCGATGTGCTTCAATCGCTCAACGTCGGCACCATCGCCCTGATCTCGCCCGAGTCCAAGTTCAGTGGGTCCGCGGGGGGCGTCGGCATCTATACCACCGACATCGCCGATGTGCTCAGCGAACTGGGCTTCCACGTGGTGCTCGTCACCCCCTTGTATGAATGCGACCGGCAGATGATCCTGAGCAACTACACACCGCGTTACGATGGCCACAGCGTCAGCCTGTATCTGCCGCGATTCGATGAAGCGTCCCAGACGACGGACCTGGATCCCTCGCCGCAGGTCGTGAATCTGCTGCGCGCCCGTCTGGCCCGGTACAAGCACGGCAAACGATCACGCCTCGACGTCCTCTATCTGGAGAACGCCGCCTACCTGGATCGGCCCTACGGGGGAACCACGGCGGATGACAAGCTGCGTCGGGCCCGGGTGTTGTCCGAAGGGGCCCTGGAGGCCCTGCGGTGTTACAACTACTATCCCACGGTGATCCAGACCAATGAGTGGCCCACGTGGCTGGTTCCGGCGTACCTGGCTCATTGGCCGAAGTTTCGGGCGGACCCGCACTTCGCCAAGACCCAGATCATCAGCATGATCCACAATCCTCATCCGGCGTATAACATCGTGGTGAACGAGGCCAACCCGAACCGGCGTCACTATTACTGCCAGGTGCTCGGTCTGGACCCTTATGCCCAGGGCGACGTACTGTTCAATCCGGACAGGGCCGGCGGCATCGAGATCGACCTGTTGTACACGATGCTCAAGACCTCGGTGTACGTCGGCACGGTCAGCCGGGCCATGCGGCAACGCATCCTCGACGAGCCGTGGCTGTTCGGGCACAGTCGGGAGTACACCTTGAAGGCCCGCGCCGGTCGGTTCTTCGGACGCCGCAACGGGTTCAATATGGCCGCCCGCCAGCGCTTCTGGTTCGGGACGCGGCGCAGTATCCTGGAAACCTACGACAGCCGCGTCCGCCGCCGCCTGTTCAAGCGGTGCCTGGAGCTGAAGCAGAACGCCAAATTGGCCTTGCAGAGGGATTCACGCATCCGCCTTCGTCCGGATGATGAATCGGCTCACCACGTGATTTTCGCGATGCTCCATCGTATTTGCCCCCAGAAGGGGTTTGAACTGCTTGTGGATTGGAAGGTCTACACGGTGGACGGCGGGCGGCAGGTGCGGTTCGAGCCGTGGAATATGGACCAGACCACCGTTCTCGAGTATTTCCTCTCGACGGATCCTCGAATCCAATACGTCATCTGCGGCCGGGTGGAAGACAGCATGGACGGGCGACGGTTTGACATGCACCTGCGACGGATCGCCGGCCGCCCTGAGTTTCAAGGCCGTTTTGCGTACTATCCCGAGGGCCACCTGTCGTCCTCCCTTTACCGGAACCTTTACGTGGGCAGTCAGTACTTCGTCATGCCCTCGGGCGGCGCGATCGGGGA
>DSDH01000041.1 GCA_011055475.1 Phycisphaerales bacterium
ACGGCGGTTTTCGGAAGCCCGCACGGCATCAAGCGCTACACGAGCGTCCTGGCGAGCTGGGTCCTCTGGGAGGCCGAGCAGGCTGGCGCGGCCGTCGCCGGCCTGTCGTTGTAGGACTTTAGGGTCTCCCCCTGCCACCTTGCGGCTGACCCCTGAGATGCGGGGTCAAGAGCTATGTCGTTGCAGGACTTTCGGGTCTCCCCCTGCCACGGGTGTTATCGGTGTCACAAGACGGGGCGATGCGTTCAGAAAGACGATTTCCCAAGACTGGCAAGGACAATCTCCAACGCCGACGGCATCGTATTGGCTTCTCCCATGCACTTCTTCAACGTCAGCGCACAGACCAAGACGTTCATCGACCGATGCGGCAATATGGTGATGCGCCAGCCCTGGGACGGTAAGTACGGCGTTGCGGTCATGACATCCGGCGGCACGGATTGCCGCAACGTGGAGGGGTACCTTCTGAGTTTCATGCAGTCCATGGGGTGCTGGACCGTTGGAAGCGTCAGCGCCACGGTCGCATAGCTGAAGGACTCGGATTCGCTCGAAGAGGCGTTTGATGCGGCCCGGAAGTTGGGGCGAGACCTGGAGCGATGCATGAGGGACCGCCAAACGTTTGCCGAGCAGGTCCCGGTGAAGGACGCGTTCCGCGATCATATGCAGTGCCTTGCCCTGGAACGTAAGACTGACTGGGCATTCGAGTACGAGTTCTGGCGTCATCATTGCCCGGCCGAGCCAGCCTAGCACCATTCGTGATACAATGAAGAGGTGACGACATGGCTTATATTGAAACGGCACAGCGCAGGCTCACGATCCTTAACTGCGATCCGGATGTCGAGTTTATGCGCAGAGCTGGCGATGCTCTGAGGGCGGCCGGGCACCATGTCCTGGTCGCGCCGGATCGATCCAAAGCCATTGAACTGCTGCTTGGCGGCAGGCGGGGGGTCGTGATCGTTCCAAGTGTGGCATTCAACCGGCCGGAGTCGGAGCATTTGGCCCCTTTCATCCACGGACTGCCCGAACGGCCGGCGGTCATCATCACGATGACGCTTGGCCGCTTCGATCTGGCCCAACAGGCATGGCAACTCGGAGCCGATGAGGCAGTCTTCAAACCCCTGCTGGACGATACCGAGCTCACCGACGCGGTCAATCGCGCGATGGACAAAGTTGCCGCCGACGAATCCGTTGAACGCGATAAGCACAACCAGCAACAGCGATGAGCGCATGCCGACTTCCGCACCCTCGCCCCCAGGTAGACCAAATCGCGGGGAATCGGGAATGGATACAACATGGAACGCCGCCAGGACATCCTGAATGCCGCGCAGGCGGTATTTGACATGAAAGGCTACACAGAGTCCACTGTCGAAGAAATCGCTGGCAAGGCGAACATTTCCAAGGGAAGCGTATACAACTACTTCGGCAGCAAGGAAGAGCTGTTCGCCGCTGTGTTTGCCGAGGCCCTTGCGGCCGATCATTCGGTAGTGGACGGCCTCATCGGCACGAATGCCCCAGCCTCCCAAAAGCTGCAGGGACTTCTGGATCATGTGTTTGAGCGACTGGAAGCGCACACTCTCTCGGGCAGGTTGATCATGGAATTGTGGGCCGTCGCCGCCAAGAAGGCTGAACTTGCCGACGCGATGGCACAGATTCATGCCTATTGACGAGGACACATCAGAACGATCCTTGAAGACGGAGTTCAAAGCTGCGAGTTCGGAACCCATTTTGATCCAAGCGTTGCCTCCTCGCTTATCTGGGCTACACTCAACGGGATCATTGTCCAGGCCCTGTTCGTCCGCGAAGCTGAAGTCGGGGAACACTCCCTGAGCTCGCTGAAGCGAGGTTTGCTGGCGGCGCTGACGGCCTGGTCGGGAACATCGGCATCATGACGCCATTACACCGTTAAGAGGAGGCGGCAGGAAAGAGACATTTGCGGGGACAATTGGGCTCCTGTGCCAACATGATGCGCTTCCTGTTGGAGATAGCCATGAATGTGAGACAGAGCGGAGAGAGCGGTGCATGCAGTGAACATCTCGACCGCTTCTTCGCCAGCTATGGCAACACGAAGATGCAGAAGGCGGCGATGAAGGCGCTGTGTTTTGTGGTGGCGGGCGATGAGCCGATGCGCGGCAAGCCCGAAGGTTGGGCGGCGGGGATCGTCTGGATCGGATGATCCGCTGCCATCTCAAGGACCTCAAGGCTACGAAGATCACCCGTGAGGGCGATGCTGCGCAGGGCCCGGAGACGACACCCGCCGAGTGGGCCACCGCCTTACTGGAAAAACTGGCCGAGTCGCAGAAGAAACCGGCCGGGAAGTCCGCCAAGAGAAGGAAAACGCGTAAATGAGGTCGGATAACACCATCGCCCTCCATACAGCGACCCGCGAAACACGCGGACTTGCGGCGCTTCGCCCGCCGGGAATGTCGGATAAGACGTGTTCTCTGACATTTTGAAGCCGCCGGTCGGCGGAAGGTTCTCTCAATCAATGCTTCCGCCCGGCACCTCAAGGCTTCGATGCTGCCCGCATCATTGCCTGCGGATGTGTTCGGGGACGCGACTGTGGGCTGACTGTCTCTTGCCTCTGTCATTGCCTGTCCGAAGGCTGGAATGGAAAAGCGGCCCGGATGGACCGCTTGGTTTCCATGGTCGGTTGCGGTTCAGAGGCGCTCGAGGGCGTCCTCCAGAGCGCCGTCCACGAGGTGGGTGTAGACCTGGGTGGTCGACAGGTCCCGGTGACCGAGGGCGCGCTGGACCACCAGGATGTCCCCGGTCCGGCTGTAAAGGTGGGTGGCGAAGGTGTGCCGGAGCGCATGCGGGCTGAGCTTCTTGTCGATGCCCGCGGCCTTGAGCCAATACTCGAGCCGCCTGGCCACTTGCCGCTCGCAGAGCCGCTCTCCGCGGTTGGAGAGGAACATGGCCCGGCATTCGCCGTCGCCCCGGCGTCGGCGCTCGACCAGGTAACTCCGCAGGAGGGAGCGCAGGGTGGACTTTAGGAACTTCACTTGCGGGACGGAGCCCTTGGCGAGCACGCGGAGATGCTTGGCGTCGAGGTCTACGTCCTCGATGTCCAGGTCGACGAGTTCCTGCAGCCGGATGCCGGTCCCGAGGAAGAGTTCGATGA
>DSDH01000617.1 GCA_011055475.1 Phycisphaerales bacterium
CGACGACTCGGCCAGCGCCCCGACGCCCAGGTTGCCCGTCTCAAACGACGCCCCAAGCAAGAGAATCTTCTGCTCTTCGACACATTCAGGAAACACGGTATCGTCGCGAATCAAGCCAATCGTGTCCCGATGCCAGCACTTCGTGCTGCGCCTATCAAGTGCACAACTCATTTGGTGTTCCATGCCCAACCTGACCGAGCGTCGGTCTTGCGGGTAACAAGAGCCTGATATGTCCGACCATCTCTCTCAAGCCGCGCCGGCCCCCCGGCAGACTCGTCCATATCAGAAGATACGTCAAGGTTCCCAATACGAAGAACACCGGCAGCAACAAGAATGGGTGATCCCCCGGTATTCCGTATCGAGCCCCGGCCAGAACCGCCCCCATGGCCAGACTGGCGGCCACCGGCCGCGCCACGCCCCGCAAAAAATCCCGGGGACGGACCGGTGAGCCTTTCAGGCAGTACCACAATCCTGCAGGCAGAATCAGATACTCCGCCACGGCATAGCCCGCGGCCACACCCACCGCACCCCAGGGCAACCCAAGGGCGAAGGATACCACAACCAAGACGCTATTTGCAAAACCGAAGCGGAGTAACCGTCCTGACTGCCCCGTCGAAAGCATCACCAGATGAACCGTTTGCCACGCCGGCAGGATGACGGCCACCGTGGCCACTACCAGAAAAATGCGACTGGCCTCGGTCCATTGAGAGCCCAACAGAACCGCGATGACCTCTTTCGAGAAAACCGCCAGAAAAACCGCCAGCGGCATACTGAAAAACGCCACTAGGCCGACCAGATGCACGTAGTATCGCCGATATCGCGTGGGATCGTCGTTCAATCGACTCAAGCCGGGGAGTCCTACCGTCGCCAACGGCGTGACGATCTGGTTCATAGGTTGAAGGAACAGGGCGTAGGCTCGGCCGTAAAGCCCCAGCACATCGGACCCGAAATACCGGCCCAGCAGCATCCTGTCCACGCTGCGGGCGAAGTAGTTCACCACCCGATACAGGCTCAGGTCCTTACCGAACGCCAACATCCTTCGGATGCCCGTCCTCCACCTTGGCCAGCCGGGACGCCATCGCGCGACAACCCATGCACAGACCATGCCCGCCGCCGGAATGGTCACGTCCATACCCACCAGCGCCCAATAGCCCGCTCCCAACAAAGCCGCGATGATGGCCACGACCACACCGGAGGCCAGCCCCACGATATCCACCACGGCCAAGGCGGTGAATCGCATGTTCCGTTGGAGAAGCGCCCGCTGCTGGACCGACAGGCCGGAGAACACAAAACAGATGCTCAGCGCCGCCGTCACGGGCACCAACCGAGGCTCCCGGTAAAACGCCGCGATGATGGGACCGGACGCGGCTACAATCAGCGAGATCATTACGCCGGCCAAGGCATTAAGCCAGAATAAGGCGCTCATCTGCGCGTGATTGATGTGGCTCCCCTGAACAATCGCCGCTGAAAGTCCCAAATCCTTGAACAGGAACGCAAACCCCGCTATCGCCATGACCATGCCCACAATACCGAATTCCTCGGGCGAAAGCAGGCGGGCCAGGACAACTGTAGCGCCCGTCCGCACCACCAGTCGGGCGACTTGCGCGGTGAGCGTGATCGCCCCACCGCGGATGGAACGCTCCTTGAGCCCGTCCTTCAGGTGCTCTACATCGAAGAGCCTGTTATCGGCGTTGGTCTCGAGCTCGGTTGCAGGATGTAAAGGGTTCATGCCTGGATTCACTTGGGCGGACGATTTCGCGATCTCGGTGAGGACCTGCTTGCCCCGCTGCCTCCGCACTCCGTCCCCGTCGGTTGCGCGGGGCGGCGCAACGTCTGCGGGGTCTTCGCACTCTTGTTCTGCTTATGGCCGGTCCGCCGGATCCGCGCCAACACGGGTGCCCGCCGCGTGGACAAAACTAGACTCGTCCGGCAGGAACTCCAGGATTACGTCCGTCAGGTCAACCGCCGCCGCGCGCACGGCGCTCTCGGCGGTCGAGCCTATCTGCACCTGCGCGACGTAGCGGGCGGCGTCGCCCGCCAGGTTCGGCGTGCGCCAGCCGACGCCGCTGAACACCCGGTGGTCATCCGTGAGCTGCCCGTTGACGATGTAGAAGTTCAGGATGACGCGTTCCGTGGCCTCTTCACCCGGCCAACGAAACCGATGCACCAGGCACGGGACCCGCCGGCCCGAGATGGCCTCCACCGTCGCCGGCGCCGTGTGATCGTGAACCCACCCGCTGGCCGGGTAGCACACGCGGGGCCGATGCCCCAGCATCTCCCGTGGCCGTGCGGTATACGCCACGTAAACGCTCACCCACTGTCCCGTGCGCTCGTTCGTGTACAGACGGCCCATGAAGTCATCGTTGCCCGCCACCTTCTGCACGTTGACGGGGATCGGCACATCCTGGCCTTGCCAAAGGCCGATCTGCGCGGGAATCCGCTCCAACGGCAGGGGCAATCGAATCGGCTCGGCCGTGACCGCACCGAGGTATTCCACCGCCATCCGGTACACCGCGCCGGACGCCACCAGCAAGCCCACGGCGGCCAGTAAAACACCGGGTCGCGCATGCCCGGCCCGCCGACGGCCCTCCGGCCTGCCGGCGTTCGTCGGCATCACGATTGCCCGATGTCTACGCGTCATGCCTTGGTCCGATCATCACGTCGCTCATGAGCCTGATCACCCGGGCGTGCCACCGCCCTTCGCGCAAACACACCCGTGCAGAGCCTGGGTGTGATCCTGCCCTAACTATCGGCAAAATCACCACCTACCTGCACCAGCGCGGTCACAAAATGGCGAAAAACATCCCCGCCAGAATGCCTTCAGAGCCTTGTGAAACGCCACCTGTTTTCGGATAGCACCCGCCCGGCCTCAGCAGGGCGGCTTTTCCGCATCATCCCGGGAATCCACGACGTCGGAAGCCGGCCGCCGGCCCGCCGCCGTTGACATGAATCCGGGACCACGATTTGGCTATGCGAATCCCCTCGTGCACCGCACAAGGGTCGGAAAAACAACTCCCGACAGGAGGGTATACTGGACATGTCCCCCCGAGGACAAACGTGAGCAGGTCGTGCAACCGCTCACCCGCAGGCCGCAACCGGGCAGACCG
>DSDH01000133.1 GCA_011055475.1 Phycisphaerales bacterium
CAAGCAGGAGACGGGGATCCAGGTCTCCCAGGAGATCCGCAGCGACCGGCAGATCGCCGATGTGGCGCGGACGAGCATCCACGCCTCGGGCCAGATCAATTATGAGATGAGCTACGGGGCGTACGATGATCTGCTGGCGGCGGCGCTGCTGGCGGCGGACTGGTCCAGTCCGGAGACGGTGGGGCCGGTCGTCACGATCGCGGCGGTGGCGTCGGGGAACAAGTTCACCGATTCGGGCGCCGGCTTCGGCAGCCTGGATGTGGGCCAGTGGATCAAGGTCTCGGGGTTCGCCAACGCGGCGAACAACGGCTTTTTCAAGCTGGTGAGCGTGGCGGCCGGGGAGATTGTCGTGTCCGGCGGGACGTTGGAGGACGAGTCCGCAGGGCCAACCGTCACGATCACGCAAGGCGGCCAGATCGTCAATGGCACCACGAAGACCTCGTTCAACATCGAGCGGACGTTCAGCGACCTGTCGGGCGAGCGGAGCCTGTTCACCGGGATGATGGTGGACACGCTGGCGCTCAATGCGGCCCTGAACGCGATGATCACCGGGTCGATGGGGTTCATCGGGTCGCGGGAGGAGTCCTTGGCGGCCAGCGGCGGGACGGGGTACGACGCGGCGGCGACGGGCGAGGTGATGAACGGCGTGGACGATATCGCGGGACTGCTGGAGAACGAGGTGTCGGTGAACGCCCAGAGCCTCGGGCTGAACCTGGCCAATAACCTGCGGGCCCGCGAGAAGCTGGGCCACCTCGGGGCCTTCGACATGGGCACGGGGACGGTGAATGTGACGGGGACGCTGGAGGCGTACTTCGAGAGCGCGACGCTGTTCGACAAGTACCTCGACTACACGGCGACCTCGTTGAGCCTGGTCTTGCTGGACGGCGCGGGCAACGCGTATGTGATCGAGCTGCCGAACGTGCGGTTTACCGACGGCAGCCGCCAGGCGGGGGCGCAGAACCAGGATGTCCTGGCGAATCTGTCGTTCCAGGCGTTCCGGCACGCGACCGAGGATGTGACGATCCGGATCGCGCGGTTCCCGGCGGCGTAGTGCTGACGTATGGGGGGAACCCACTGACGGAAAGGATGTGACGTGGCGAAGCTGAGTGCGATCCGCACGGACCTCAAGCGGGCGGAAGAAGGGACGTGGGTGCCCTTTGCCGAGGGCATCGAGGTGTGCATTGCCTCCCTGAATAGCGAGCGGTTCAAGGCGGCACGCCGGCGGCTGTTGAAGCCCCACGTCCGCGAGCTGCGGGCGGGGACGGGCGAGGCGGGCGAGCGGGTCCTGGAACTCATCAAGCCGGCGGTGGCGCGGTTTATCGTCGTGGACTGGCGAAACCTCCAGGACGATGAGGGCGAGCCGATCCCGTACAGCCCCGAAAAATGCCTGGAATTGTTTCGGGACCCGACGTTGCAGGACTTCTACGCATGGGTCTTGAACACCGCCGGGGAGAGTGAGCTGTTCCGCCAAGAGGTCTTGGACGACGCGGAAAAAAACTCCTAGCGGTCCTGCAGTGGCACCTGGACTGGGGCCAGCGGATAACCGCCCTGCAGGAGATCGCCGAGCGGCGGGCGGCCAAAGGCCAGCGGACGCCGAGCTGGGATGACCGGCCGATCCTGCATGAGGACCTGGCCGAAGTGTGGCAGGCGTTTGTGGACCTGGGCGCCGCCCGGGTGGTGGAATGGACGGCCCATCCGATCCCGGTGACCGAGATCGAGGCGGTCCTGCGGCTGCAGGGCGTGACGGACAGTGAGGACCGGGCCGAGTGGCTGCGATTGATCCGGGCGATGGACCAGCGGTGGCTGGCCTGGGCTCGGCAGAAGAACCAGGCCCCGGGGACCTGACATGGCGACGTTGAGACTGGCGATCGATGCCAGCAGGCTGGTGCACGAGGCCCAGCGGGCCAAGGCGGCCTTGCATGGCGTGCAGACAGGCGCGACCGGCGCGTTCAACGCGGTGAAACGCTCGGCCGATCTGGTCCTGGCGCCGTTGAAGCTGGTCACCGGGGCCCTGGTGACGGTCAAGGCGTCGATGCTGGCCTTGGGCACCGCCTCCATCCAGGCCGGGGCGCAGTTCCAGCAGCAGATGGCGATGGTCTCGACGATGCTGGATGAGACGAGCATGGGGCTGCTGTCCAAGTATGAGGCGGGGTTGCGGGACCTCAAGGCCCGGTACGGGGAGAGCACGGCGACGCTGAGCAAGGGCCTGTACGATATCCTGTCGGCGAGTATCGACACGGCGCGGGCCCTGGAGGTCCTGGAGGTGGCGACGGTGGCGGCCCGGGCGGGGCTGACGGATACGGGAACGGCGGCCGATGCGATCACGACGATCCTCAACGCCTACCAGCTCAGTGCCGACAAGGCGGGTCGGGTGTCCGATCTGTTGTTCGCGATCGTCAAGCGCGGCAAGACGACGTTCCCGGAGCTGGCGCCCAACATCGGTAAGGTGGCGTCCGCCGCGGCGGTGGCGGGGCTGAGTCTGGAGGAATTGGGGGCGGCGCTGGCGACGATGACGCGGGCGGGCGTCCAGACGGACATCGCGATCACGGCATTGCGGGCGATCCTGACGACGTTCCTGAGCCCGACGGACGAGGCGAGGGCGGCGGCCCGGGCGCTGGGGTTCGAGCTGAGCAGCACCACGCTCCAGGCCGAGGGCCTGCTGGGGGTCCTGCGAAAACTCACGGACGCGACCCCCGAACAGGTGGCGGCGATCATGCCGAACGTCCGGGGGTTCATCGGATTCGCCGCGGCCCTCAAGCAGGTGGAGGGCAACGCCGCCGACCTGGACTTCATGCTGCGGGCCGGCGGGCGGACGATGGAGGCGTACCGCAAGATGACCAACACGCTGACCCATGAGTGGACGCTGTTCAAGGCGGCGGTGGGCGGGATCAGGACGGCGTTCGCGGCGGGGTTCCTCGATGAAACCCGCTTGGTCGTCCGGGACCTGACGCAAGGGGCCAAGATGGTCATGGCCGCGGCGGTGGAGGCGGGCCGGGCGTTTGGCCAGGAGCTGGAGCGGGGACGGGCGGCGATTCTGGCGGCGGTGGATGTGGCGGCCGAGATCGGGGCCCAGATGCGAAAGGCGTTTGAGATCGGCCAGGGA
>DSDH01000374.1 GCA_011055475.1 Phycisphaerales bacterium
GAAAAGGACCCTGACATGCAGCCGAGAACCCTGGCAGAACTGGCCGATCACGTCGGCGGACGCGTCGTGGGCGACGGCGGCCGCACGATCACCGCCGCCGCCACCCTGGAAAACGCCGGCCCCGGCCAGATTACGTTCTTGAGCAACGCCAAGTACGCGTCGCTGGTGAACAAGACCCGCGCCGCCGCCGTCGTCATCAAGAACGAAATGTCCAGTCCGGCCGCCCTGCTCGTCGTCGGTGACCCCTACTATGCCTTCACCCAGATCGTGGTGCTGCTCTACGGGCACCGCAAGCACCCTCCGGTCGGTATCAGCCCCAAGGCCCACATCGACCCGTCGGCGCGGCTGGGACGTGACTGTCACGTTCATCCGTTCGCCGTGGTCTGCGGCGATGTGAGGATCGGAGATCGTTGCGTTCTGTACCCCGGTGTCTTTCTCGGTCCGGGCACGGTGGTGGGCGACGATTGTCTGCTGTACCCGAACGCCGTGGTGTATGACGACTGCCGACTCGGAGCCCGCGTGATCGTGCAGGCCAACGCCACGATCGGCCAGGATGGCTTCGGCTTCGCCACCCACCGGGGCGTACACCACAAGATTCCGCAGATCGGCCGGGTCGTGATCGAGGACGACGTGGAGATCGGGTCCGGGGCGGTGGTCGAGCGCGGCGCGCTGGATGATACCATTGTTGGCCAGGGCACCAAAATCGGCGACACAGTGACGATCGGCCACGGCACGCGGATCGGGCCGCACTGCCTGCTCGTGCCCCAGGCCGGCATCGCCGGCTCGGTGCGGATCGGTCACCACTGCGTGATCGGAGGCCAGGTCGGCATTGTCGGCCATATCCGCATCGGCGACATGGTGCGGATCGGCGCCCAGGCCGGGGTCATCGGCGACGTGCCCGACGGCGCCGAAATCATCGGTTCCCCGGCGATCGACGCGGGTAAGGCCCGCCGGGCCTATGCCCTCATCGAGACGCTGCCGGGTATGCGTCGATCGATCAAGGACGTCGAGAAGCGCCTGGCCCGGCTGGAAGAATCGGACGCGTGACTCATGAGCCCCGACGCCTTGGGACTGATCGCCGGTCAGGGTCGGTTACCTTACCTTGTGGCCGACGGCGCGCGGGCGGCGGGTTGTCGCGTGATCTGTGCGGCCCTGGCCGACAGCGCCGAGGCCGAGCTGGCCGGGCACGTGGACGTCTTTCGGCGTTGTTCGGTCGCGCGGCCCGGCTCGTGGATACGCCTGTTCCGCAGGCACGGCGTGCATGAGGCGATCATGGTTGGCCGGGTCGCCAAGGTTCAGCTCTACACGCCCTGGCGGATCATCCGCTACCTGCCCGACTGGCGGGCGTTTCGCATCTGGTACGGACGGCTGCGTCGTCGTGACACGCGCAACGACACGCTGCTGGGCGCCGTGGCCGACGAATTGAAAACCGGAGGCATCACCGTGATCGATTCCACTCAATACTGCCGCGAACACCTCGCCGGGGCCGGCCTCATGACGCGGACCGAGCCCCCCCGGACGGTCCGGGAGGACATGGAGTTCGGCTGGCCCATCGCCAAGGAGCTTGGGCGGCTCGACATCGGCCAGGCCGTCGCCGTCCGCGAGCGCGAGGTCATCGCCGTGGAGGCGATCGAGGGCACCGCCGCCATGATCGAACGGGCCGGGGCTCTCTGCCGCAAGGGCAAGTGGACGCTGATCAAGGTGGCCAAGCCCAGTCAGGACCTGCGGTTCGACGTGCCCTGCATCGGTCCGGACACGATCCGCGACATGGCCCGTTACCAGGGCGCGTGCGTGGTTCTGGAGCAGGGAAAGGTGCTCATCCTGGACAAGCCCGAGACGCTGGCCCTGGCCGACTCGCTGGGGATCGCGGTCCTGGGCCGGTGATCGATCATGGACGCGACGCCCGTGCCGATCCGCCAATTCGAGCGATTCTACGTGAAGGGCTGGACCCTTTGGGTGCATCCGGCCTTTCCGCGCGACTGGATGGGGCGGGCCGCCGCAGCCGCGGCGTTGGATGACGGTGTCCGCGGTCCCTTCGAACGGTTGGGCAGCTCGCGACACACCGCGGTCTCGCGGGGGCGGCTGGTTTTTCATGGCCGGGCGTTTGAACTGTTCATCAAGCGCTTTTACCACCGCTCGACGATTGATTTTGCCAAGCACCTGGTTCGGCCCAGCCGGGCGCGGCGGGATGCGGTCGGCTGCGAGATCCTGCGGGCCCACGGCCTGAACGCGCCGACGATCGTGGCCGTCGGCGAGCGATCCGCCGGGCCGGTATGCCTGGAGAGTCTGACCGTTTCGCTCAGGGCCCCGGGTGAACATCTCTATGACTGTCTTCAAGGCACGGCCGACGAAGACGCCTCACCCGGTGGGCGTCACGACCTGATCGTCGCGGTGGGCCGGTGCGTCGGCCGGATGCACGCCGCGGGCATCGCGCATGGCGATCTGCGGCCGCGGAACGTCCTGGTCCAGCCGGACGGCGAGCGTTGGCAAGTGACGTTCCTGGACAATGAACGGACGTGCAAGAGCGAGAGGCTGTCGGACGCGGCGCGGCTCAAGAACCTTGTGCAGATCAACATGTTCCCCACCGGTCTGTCGCGAACGGATCGGATGCGATTCTTCCGCGCCTACCTGGACGAGAACCCGTCCTTGAAGCCGCCTGCCCGGACGTGGGCGGCCCGCATCATGGAGGCCACCCGCCGCCGTCTGGAGCGCAAGCCCTACGGCCGCGATGCACGGCTATGACGTCGGCGGTGACGCCGGACGCACCCACAGGGCGTTCGCCCACGTCAGCACGCCGCCGGGACCGTACTTGGGCTTGTACATGTCGTGCAGGATCAGTCCGAAGGATCGCAGCAGCAGGTCAATTTCGGCCCATGAGGCCCCGTCCTCATAAGGCATGTTGAACCAGATCTCGGAATAGATGGCCCGAACGGTGTTGAGCAGATGGCCGGCGCCGCGCAGGGCCGCCAGCTCGCCACCCTGGATGTCGAACTTCATGATGTCCACGGATTCAACGCCGCGACGCTGCGCCCATGCCTCCAGCGTCGTGACCGAGACCTCCAGCGACTCGATGATGTGATGGCCATCGGGGCTGATCCCC
>DSDH01000051.1 GCA_011055475.1 Phycisphaerales bacterium
CCTGTCCATCGCCCTATGTGTGCAACCAGGCCTCTTGGACGATCTGGCGAGAGAGAAGGCCCTGCGGGATCGGGGGGTCTTGGCCCGATTCCTCTGGTCACTGCCCACCAGTCTGGTAGGGTCCAGGGCCGTGCGTCCACGGCCGATCCCCGATGAGGTTGCCCGGGCCTATGACCAGGCCGTAAAGCGCCTGCTGTCGGTTGAGCTGCAGCCCGACGGCACGCCCTGGACGTTGACCCTGGACGCTGAGGCCGTCGCCCACTTGGACCTGTTCCGGAAGGACTTGGAGAGGCGATTGGACGACGACCTGAAAGTGATCGAAGACTGGGGCGGCAAGCTGGCCGGTTTGGTCTGCCGGGTGGTGGCCGTACTCCACGCCTACGAGCACCCTCACGACTTCACCCATCGGCCTATCGGCGCGGACACGATCACGCGAGCGATCCGGATCGGGGATTATGCCACGGGCCACGCCCTGACGGTCTTGGCCACAATGGGCATGGATCGCGATAGGCTCTTGGCCCGACGGGTAGCCGAATGGCTTCGGGATCGCGGGGAGCCCACGGTTACCCGGCGGGATATTTACAGGCGGCTCCATTCATCGGTTGACAGCAGTGAAGATCTCGACGGTGTCTTGAAGATATTAGTGGATCAGGGGTATCTGCGACTCGCACCTGCCGAGAAGGGCAAACCCGGCCGGCCGTCCGAGGTGTACGACGTGAATCCCAGAACTCTCTAGCGCCGGACAGCAGTGAGGGGGTTTTGGCATTATTGTCATAGTTTTGTCAGCAGGGCGTGGACAAAAATGCCGCCGCGTAAGTGTCTGTAAAGACTGAGGTTAGGGCGGCGGAGGGGTTTTTGGCACTTTTGGCACCACATTCTTAGGGGTTTTAGGTTTGAACGAGGCGGCAAGATGGGCAAGGAATCGACGTGTGGACAAACGGGAAGGCGGGCGGCCAGGTGAGCGGTACGAAGTAAATCAAGTCGCCTGCAATAGATAGGTGAACGATAGCATCTAGATCTATAATATATATATAAGTGTAAAAAGGCTTTTAATAAGGATGTGTTCCAATAACTGCAAAAATCCAAGCCGGGCAAGGGTAAATCTTAAATGCTCAGGAAGATGCCTACAATAAATACAAAAATCCGATAAGTGCTTGTAAGAGCCGGGGTTAGGGTGAAGAAGAAGGTGCATACAAAAAATAGGGCAGTGAATACAAAAATCCAGCAGCATGGGGAACCGGGCGATGAATGAACGCCACAGTGGTGCAGATCCGCATATTGTCGTCGATGATATCTTCGTTCAGGCGATTGATTGGGGCCCGGCCTATCAGAAGATGCCTCCCTCCCGGCGTCCGCGCTTGGGGCGATGGGAACGGCTGGTCTACGGCCCGGAGGTACGGCCGCCGGGAAGCCGGGCCGCGATGCTCATGGACGCCCAGGCGTGGGCTCGGCGCTTGAGCGAGCGGACGGGCCTGCTCTGGGTCGTTCTCGACGGCCTGACAGAAGAGGAGGTCCGAGAGCGGGCACACAAGCTGCACATGACGGGCCGAATCGAATCCCCGTATCCGAGCAGGAAGGAAACATGAAAATCGTGACGACCGGACTTATGGGCTTCGGCCCGGACAAGATCGTCCCATGCGGGAAGTGGGGCAACAGGCCGATCACTGCGACCGTCGGGGATCAGACGTGTCGGTTTCGGTCGGAGTTCGAGTACCGCTGGGCGAAATGGCTTCAGCGGCTGTACTATGCGGGCGGCATGCTCTCGTGGCAGTACGAGCCCAGACGGTTCGAGTTCCCCGACGAATTGACAGGGGCCAAGGTGTACACGCCGGACTTTTTGGTCGTGGAACCCTCCGGCGAACGGACCTGGCACGAGTGCAAGGGACGGCTCGTCGGCTCCGATGTCACAAAGTTCCGCCGGATGGCGAAGTACTACCCGGCCGAACGGCTCGTGTTGGTCATGCTCAGAATCCCGACGAGGGGCGAGGCCGCCAGACGCTTGGCTCATTGCCGCAAGTACGTAGCTGGGGTGATCGACGGCGGCGCGATATTGCGAAAGGTTGGGCTATGAGTGACTTTGAAGAAGTACGATACAGCATCCCCGACGATCCGGCGGCGCGACAAGCGTATTGTGAGGACCTACTGTTAATCTCGATTTCCCAGGCCCTGCATGAATGCGTAGATCGGCTGCGCGACAAACCCCGTGTCGAAACGTTCGCAAGACTACGAAAATGTGTGATGCCACGCCTGTCGCTGGCGGCCTTGTCGCGGATGTTCTGCGAGTTGGGCTATAGTCTACGAGTGGACGTGGAACCGATCAACGAGGCGAATGACCAGGAAAGGATGAATGATGCCGAAAAGAGATCGTGAGTTCATCTGCAACCGCATCCGCATGATGATGGATCAGATGTACATCCTGCGGTTGGAAGACGGCATCACAGAGGCGACCTATGAACACTTCGACGCCTATTTGCGGAATGTGCTGCGATGGATTTTGGATCGAAAGGAGGCCAACCATGAGTGACTCGATCACGCTATGTGACGTGCTAGCAATGGACCAGCCGACCTGGCTGGAGTGGCTGCGCGGCCATGGGGCGTGCGAGGAGGCGCTTGCCTGGGCCACGAGGCAGCCGACGCCGCGAGTCGCATGGGAGGCGTGTGACCGCCCCGACTGGCTTCTATGGCTCTGTCGAACGCTGCACGTGGGCTACGACGACTCGCGGCGCTATGTGCGCTGCGCCCTGGCCGCGGCCCGAGCTGTCGAATCGCAGATGTCGGATCCGCGTTTGCTGGACGCGCTTCGCATCGTGGACCGCTGGCTGCGCAATGAGGCTAGTGACGATGAGGTGCGCGCGGCGGCTGAGGCGGCGGACGCCGAGGCAGAGGCTACGACGGTGGTGGCGGCGTGGGCGGCGCAGGCGGCGGTCTGGGCGGCGGCGGTAGCGGCAGGGGCGGATACGGCGGCTGACGCGGCGGCCGCGAAGGCGCAGACGGCGGATGCGGATGTGGCGGAGGCATGGGCGGCGGCGTCGTGGGCGTCGTCGTGGGCGGCGGTGGCGGGGGCGGCGCTGACGGCGGC
>DSDH01000717.1 GCA_011055475.1 Phycisphaerales bacterium
CCCCAGCACGTGGTGACGTTCAACGGCAGCATGGGCGCGGTGATCTCGGGCTTCCGCATCGTCGGCTCGCAGATATCCTCGGTCGGCGGGAGCTGGCATTTTGCCGGCGTCTACTGCCAGGCCGGGCCCCTGGTCATCCGCAACAACATCATCGAGAATAACAAGTCGGGCATTGCCGTGGAAACCGACGGCCGCCCCACCATCGTCAACAACACCATCCTTAACAACGACGCCGCCGGCATCATCTTCGCCGCCGGCGCGGGGCCCTATGAGCCGCCTGTCCGGATTGCGTTCATTTACGACGTGGATCCAGATGGAGCGGCCGCCTATGCCGGCCTGCTCGAAAGGCGGGGCTACGACGTCGATCCGATTGCGTTGAGCGAGCTGCCGCGGCGCTCCCTTCAGCCGTACCGTGTGATTCTCATCGGCCATGATACCGAGAGGGAGGGATGCGACTGGCCCTCCAAGGAGGCCGCCTACATCGCCGAGAGCGGCAAGCCCGTCCTGGCCATGGGAGAGGGCGGATACGACTTCCTGGGCCAGCTTCAACTGAACACGGGCTGCCCGCACGGAGCCCACAGCGATGTCAACACGGATCTGATCGTGGTCGACCGAAACCACGTTCTCTACCATTATCCCAACCCCATTCCGATTCCCAAGAGCGGACAGATCGGAATCTACGAGAAAAGCGGCAGTGTGGAGATCTACCTGGACCCGGTACCCCGGAACGTGGAGGTCTGGGGCCGGTACCCGGACCAGGCAGGGAACCACTATTTGTTAACCCGGGAAAACGGACGGTACGCATTCTGGGGCTTCACGGGCAGCGCAAAGAGCCTCACCAAACTCGGCGCCGATCTCCTTGAAAACGTGATTCGATACGTATCGCGTGCCTGCTATCCCAACCTGCCGTCGCCGGAGCTGATCGCCACGGGGGGCGAGGTCCTGCCCGACAACATGATCCGGTACGGGCTGCGGGTGGACAACTGGTATGTCTACCCCGCGGAGCTGTTTGACCCGATCAGCACCGGCCCGTGCGGGTCGCGAACGGATGTGGATATCTACGCCGAGGGAGGGGAGCGCCTTTACGGCTTCTGTGCGCTGGGCTCCCCCGAGGGTCTGACCGATCTGTGGTTCGGTTACCCCGCCGATGAGGAGCCGCCATCGGTGTATATCACTCTGACGGATCGCCTCTGCGGGACGGTGTGGCAGTCCAACCTCGTGACGCCGACCGTTCAGCCGTGGGTGACGCACGTCATCACGAACAACATCATTGTCAGGAACAACACGGGCCTCTTCTACTACGCCTACCGCGGTGATGGGCAGATTCTCTACAACGACGTGTGGAACAACGCCTATCGCAACTACCATGACAACCACACGGGCTCGACCTTCGTCCCCCAGCCCGGTACCGGCGAGATCAGCGCCGATCCGCTCTTTGACCCGGCCTACCCGGATACGTACATCCTGACCGATGTGTCTCCGTGCAAGGACACGGGCAATCCCGCCGCCGCCTACAACGATCCGGACGGGACGCGCAACGATATGGGCGTCTGGGGCGGTCCGGGCGCCGGCGGGCCCGGCAGCCATCCCGGCGGCGGGTTCATCTTCACCGACGTGGGCAACCTGCCGACGGCCTTCATCGAGCAGGATCCGGGCCATCCCTCGCATGGCCTGGCCGTCGTGGATGCCGTCAACGCGGCCAAGTTCGCCATTCCGGCGTATAAGGATTCGCCGTTTGGCGGGTTGTTGCGCATCTACGGACTGTTCGGCGAGACGGATATCCACGTCCACGGCGTGCGGTACTATCAGATCCTGATCGCGCCGTGGCCGGACGAGAGCACCCCGCCGACCGAACCGGACGACTACGAGCCGATCACCAGCGCCCTGTACAAGGTCCACTACCTGCCCCAAGGCGATGGAACCGTGCTCACCGAGGTCGTCCACATCGGGGCCAAGGAGGTCGGCGGCGTCAAGCACGTGTACGAACTGACCTACACCGGCTGGTGGTCGGCCATGAACCTGCGGGTCCTGTTGGATACGCGGTCCCTGGCCAACGGCAAGTACACGTTGACCTACCGCGCCTATCGGCCGGTCGGCTTTATAGGCGGCACGATCCTGCTGCCCGTGACGCTGCCGGCCAACGACCTGGACCATCTGGACATCCTGGTGAACAACTCGCCGGTCGAAGCGGTCATCCACAGCGTCAAGTACGATCCGAGCAATCCGAACTACGATCCCGGCAGTGACGGCGAAATCCCCGAATGCGGCGTCATCACGCTCCAGGAGCCGGAGGAGAATCTGCGCTTCACGATCACCGCGCGGCATCCGGACGGATACCTGCGGTACTGGGTGCTGGACGCCCTGTGGGGCAAGAACCACTACGCCGGTGTCATCGCCAGCCAGAGCTACCCCGGCACGATCCCGCCGGACAACTGGCCCGGCGTGGTCAATGCCGAGTTCAACAGCGCCGATTCCACCGGCCTGAATCCGTGGGAGGCCTGTTCCTACCAGTTCCGGCTGCGGGCCTACACCCGCGCCACTAATGGGCAAGGGTACCTGTACGGGGATCCGCCCGGATACAGCGCCGAATTCAACGACCACTACTATATCGGCTTTGCCGCGTGCGGCTGGTGCAACGGGGCCGATATCAACCGCTCCGGCCGTGTCGACCTGGCGGATTTCGCCCGGCTGGCCGCCGAGTGGATGAACGACTGCGCGCCGGACTGCGCACCGTAGCGCAGGACGGGCCTCTTCGTGGGCCGCACGTCTCCACGGGGCGTGCGGCCCTTTTCTTGCGCCCGGCGGTCCTGGCCGCTCGATGTTCTCCCGTCAAATCGCAACAAAACCTGCACACAACCGTAACGCCGGCGTCACAAACGGCCTCTGTACTATGCCGTGCAGGGACGCTTCGATGCGTTCTTTGACAAACCGGGCTTATGAATACCGCCTGCCGCGGCGATTCTGAACGTCGCGAGGCACAAGACCCAGCCTTCCAAGCGGACAGATACGAGTCGGCGGCCGGGGGGGCCGCCGACCGGGAGGATCTGTCCTTTTATGCTCCACAATTCAGCACGAC
>DSDH01000607.1 GCA_011055475.1 Phycisphaerales bacterium
CGCCAAGGGCAACAAGGTTTTCAAGACGCATGCCAAGACCGACGCCTTCGGCATTGCCCACACGGATTTCGTGCTGGCCGACGAGCTGAACATGGGCCCCTATCGCGTTCGCGTCATCGCCGCGGGGTCGCCGGAAGAGAAGACCGTCACCGTGGATCGATACGTGCTGCCCAAGTTCAAGATCGTGATGAAGACGGATCGCCAGTTCTATGAGCCCGGGGACACGGTCCGGGGCGAGCTCCAGACGGACTACTTTTTCGGCAAGCCCGTGGCCGGCGCGAAGGTGCAGGTGAAGTGCTCCAAATTCGACGTGGCCTACACCGATTTCCAGGTCATTGAAGGGCGGACGGACGAGGCCGGGCATTACGAGTTTGAGGCAAAGCTGCCCTCGCACTTCGTGGGCCAGCCGCTGGAGGCGGGCAAGGCGTCGGCCAAGTTCGAGATCGCCGTGGTGGACACGGCGGACCACAAGGAGACCCTCACCCGGAACGTCACCGTGACGGCCTCCCCCATCATCGTCGCGGCCGTGCCGGAGAGCGGCGCGCTGGTTCCGGGGCTGGAAAACCGGATTTACATCGTTACCACCTATGCCGACGCCACGCCCGCCCCCTGTACCGTCGTCTGGGAGGATGCGCCGGGGGGACGCATGACGACCGCCACCGATGAGGCCGGATTTGGAACGATGGTCGTCACGCCGCAGGCGGGCCAGGCGATCCCCATGACCCTCTCCGCCCGAGACCCGCAGGGCCAATCGGGGCGAGCCAGCCTCAACTTGGAGCCCCAGGAGCAGAAGGACGATGATTCCGTTCTTCTGCGCACCGATAAAAGCCTCTACCGTGTCGGTGAGCAGAGCGTGCTGACCATCTATTCAACCCGCAAGAGCGGCGTGGTCTATTTGGATGTCATTAAGGATCGTCAGACCTATCTGACGCGAACGCTGGATCTGCACAACGGCAAAGCCGAAACCCGCCTGGCGTGGGATGCCAACCTTGCCGGAACCGTTCAGATCAATGCCTATTTCATCGGTCGCAACGGCGTCATCGTGCGCGATCGCCGACTCGTGCTGGTCGATCCTTCAAACGACCTGCGCGTGGCCATCACCCGTGACGAAGAGACCTATCTGCCGGGCGGTGAAACCCAACTGCGTTTCACGGTTACCGACCAGCGGGGCCGGGGCGTGGCCTCCGCGCTGGGGATCATGGTCGTGGACGAGGCCGTTTTCGCCCTGCAGGAGATGCAGCCCGGCCTGGAGAAGGTGTACTTCTACCTGGAAAAGGAAATCGCCACCCCGCGCTATGAGATCCATGGCTATGAGCTGGACCCGTGCATCGGTACGCCCGTCCCCCTGGGCCCGGCAGCCGAGCCCGAGGTCCGTCGCGACAAGGCCGCCCGCGTATTGCTGGCCTCGGCAAAGGGTGTGGGCGACTACTCCCTGTACGCCAACAGTTATCAAAAGGACAACAAGGAGCAGGCTTTCCAACAAAGGATGGCCGCCCTTCTGCAGCCTCGCTACGCCAAGGTCGCCCAGGCGCTGGCGGAGTACGCCAAGAAGCATCGCGGCGACCGCCAGAAGCGAACCCAGGGCATCAGCCTTTCCGACTTGGTCGAGCAAGGATTCCTGGATCGGCAGGCCGCCCGGGACCCTTGGGGCGTGGAGATGAAGCTCAGCGGCCAGTGGTGCCAGGGCTGCCAGACCTACCATGGATTCACCCTGGCTTCGGCGGGCATTGACGGCAGGTGGGATACCGTTGACGACGTCCGGACCCCACAGGCCGACGCGATTCGCGCACTCGGTGAAGATGGAGTCCTGTTATTTGCCAGGCAAGCCGCCGTGGGTGGGAGGATGGACGCCGATTTTGCGATGGCCGAGATGGCCAGGCCTCTTGCGGCCCCCGCAGAGGCCAAATCGGCCGACGAGAGCGCCGGGGCTTCCACCAGCGCCGGCCAGGAGCCGATCCGCATCCGCGAGTACTTCCCCGAGACCCTGTACTTCAATCCCGCGGTCATCACGGATGCGCAGGGCCAGGCCGTCGTCTCCATTCCGCTGGCGGATTCGATCACGACGTGGCGGACGACCTGCATGGCCTCTTCGGCGCTGGGCCGGCTCGGCTCGGCCACGGCCCCGATTCGGGTCTTTCAGGATTTCTTCGTGGATATCGACTTTCCCGTCGCCCTGACGCAAAACGACAAGGTGCATGTGCCGGTCGCGGTCTACAACTACCTCAAGACCGACCAGGTCATCCGGCTGCAGGTCACGGAGGAAGACTGGTTTGAGCTGGATGGTTTGCCCGAGAAGACCGTCACACTCGGCCCTTCCGAGGTGCGGGCGGTGTACTTCCCGATCACCGTGAAGAAGATCGGCTTCCAGAAGTTCACGGTGACGGCCCGCGGCACGGCCAAGAGCGACGCCGTCGCCCGTCGTGTGGAGATCGTTCCCGATGGCACCGAGCACCTGGTCAGCCACAGCGGCCGCCTGGACGGGACCGTCACACACACCATCACCATTCCGGACGGCGCCCTCGACGACGCCAGCAAGATTTTCGTCAAGATCTACCCCGGCGTTTTGAGCCAGGTGGTCGAGGGTCTGGACAACATGCTGCGCATGCCGTTCGGCTGTTTTGAACAGACCTCCTCGGTCACGTACCCGAATATCCTCGTGCTGGACTACATGAAAACGACCGGCAAGATCACCCCGGAGCTGCAGATGAAGGCCGAGGGCTTCATCAACGCCGGCTATCAGCGCCTCGTCTCCTTCGAGGTCGACGGCGGCGGTTTTGAGTGGTTTGGCAAGGCCCCCGCCCACCGGATCCTGACGGCCTACGGCCTCATGCAGTTCCATGACATGAGCAAGGTCTACGAGGTCGATCCGGCCATCATCAGCCGCACACAGAAGTGGTTGGCCGCGTGCCAGGAAAAGGACGGTTCCTACAGGCCTTCTCAGGGCGGCATCCGGGAAGGGGCCATTAACCGATTCACGGACGATGTCCTGCGGAACACGGCCTACATCACGTGGGCGCTGGCCGCGACCGGTCACGACGGCCCCGAGGTGGCCAACGGCATTCGCTATATCAAA
>DSDH01000464.1 GCA_011055475.1 Phycisphaerales bacterium
GTCCAGCGCGTCCAGAATGCGCAGCAGCGAGTCCTGGACAAAGTCCTCAATGTCCGCTTCGGTGACGCCGTACCTGGCGACGAGGGCATAGCGCAGCCCCTGCATCAGGCGGGCGCGCAGCGCGTCGAGCGCAGCGTCGGGTTCGGCGCTACGCAGAGCGGTCAGCCACTCGGCGTTGGTGTACTCGGGCAAAGGTTATGACTCGCGTTTTACGGCGTGGCCGCCGAACTGGTTGCGCATCGCCGCCAGCAGCTTGGCTGCATAGCTCTCCTCCTGGCGGCTCACAAAGCGCGCCTGAAGCGCCAGCGTGATCACCGGGGCCGGCACGTCCAGGTCGATCGCCTCAAAGACCGTCCAGCGGCCCTCGCCGCTGTCGGCGACCCAGCCCTTGATGTCGCCCAGATCGGGATCGTCGGCCAGGGCGTTGGCGGTCAGGTCGAGCAGCCAGGAGCGGACCACGCTCCCAAAGCGCCAGATCTCGGCCACCTGATGGAGGTCGAGGTCGAACGCCTCTTTGGCGCGCATGATCTCGAACCCCTCGGCGTAGGCCTGCATCAGACCGTACTCGACGCCATTGTGCACCATCTTGACAAAGTGCCCCGCCCCGCTCGGCCCGACGTGACCCCAACCCTGGTCCGGCGCGGGCGCCAGCGTCTCCAGGGCCGGCCGCAGCCGCTCGACGGCCTCCACATCGCCGCCGACCATCATGCTGTACCCCTCGGCGAGGCCCCAGATGCCGCCGCTCGTGCCCACGTCCACAAAGTGCAGCCCTCTCTCTTTTAACGCCGCCGCACGGCGCATCGTATCCTTGTAGTTGCTGTTGCCGCCATCCACGATGATGTCTCCGGGCGAGAGCAGAGCCGCCAGGGCGTCCACCGTGCGCTCGGTCGGATCGCCCGCCGGGACCATCACCCACACAGCCCGTGGTGGAGAGAGCTTTTCAACCACCTCTTCGAGCGAAAAGGCCGGATCCAGGCCCGTTTCTGCAGTCAGGGCTTGAGTCGCCTCCGGTGAACGGTTGTAGCCGACGACGCGGTGTCCGCCACGCAAAAGCCGCCGGGCCATATTAGCCCCCATCTTGCCCAGTCCGATCATTGCAATGTCCATCTCTCGTCCTTTCTATCGATCAATCTCGGTCATTTCCATTCTGGTAACCGTTCAGATGTGGGGCTTGCCGTCCACGAATCGGGCCACGAATACACGAATGCGCGCTCTTGGCCAAGCCCAACCTCTTGCGATAGCTCGTATCTCGTTCGCTTATTCGTGAGAACATTCGTGGACGGCCGGCCCCCTAAACGCTTACCCATTCTCCAGTCCACCGGCCACGTGTTGGTAAAGGACACGCTCGACGATCTCCAACAGGGTCTCTGGATCGTCGACGATCCGATCCGCCGGGAGCAGGCCGGCCTGATGGAGACCGTCGCGGGTAAAGGGCGTGCTCACGGCGACGACGTCCATCCCGGCGGACAGGGCCGCTTTGACTCCGGCGGGCGAGTCTTCGATCACCAGGCACACGCTTGCCATCACGTCCAACTCGCGGGCCACCAGTTGATAGATCTCGGGATCCGGTTTGCCGCGTTCGACGTCGTCGCAGGTGGCGACAAAGTCAAAGGCGTCTCCGAGATCGAGGATCTCCAGCACGCGCTGGGCCTGTTGGCAGCGGGACATCGTGGCCAACCCCACCTTGCAGCCGGCCTGCCGGGCCGTCTGGAGCAAGGCCACGTTGTGCGGCCACTGATTGCTGCGCAGTACCTCTGGGTCAGCAAGCATCACGTCATAGTAGCGCATCCGCACCTGAACGAACGCCTGCCACCCCGTCTCGACGCCGAACTCGGCCATACGCGACCGGGCGGCCTCCTCCAGCTCGAACCGCTCGATCAAGCCCTCGGCCACCTCGCGCCGCGAGAGGCCGACCAGCTCTTTGAACGCCGCCATCGCCTCGGATTCCGAGAGGGTGTAGGGGCAGAGCTCGATGGCGGCGCGGGCGTAGGACAGCGCCTTGAGCCGTTCCGTCTGGACCAGCGTGCCATCCAGGTCAAAAATCATGGCGTCGATCACGCGGCCACATCCTGCACCAGTTTCCTCAAACCGCCGACGACGTCGGTTTCCAGGTGGAAGCAGATCACCCGCCGCCCGGCGTCTTGCAGCGCCTGCCTGTCGCCCAACGCCTGGGCGATCTTGAGCGTGCCAAAGCTCATCGTCGAACCGGGCTGGCCGGCCCGGTCGGGGATGGGGACGTCGCGCGGCGGGTCGGAGGTGAACTGGACGAACAGGCCGTTTCCGCCGTCGCCCTTGTGAAGCTGCCCGGTCGAGTGGAGAAAGCGCGGCCCGTAACCGACCGTGGTTGCCACGCGGTAGCGGTCGCGCAGCCAAAGGCGCAACGTCGCCAGCGCCGCGTCGGTCTCGGCCGTCGGCTGGACGTAGGCCTGCAGCGCGACGTAATCGCCGGGCTGCGCCTGGGCCAGGAATGCCGTCAGCGTATCGGCGGTCAACGGGGCCGGTTCGTCCTCGGGCAAGCGTCCGGTCTCGCGGTAGGCGGCGACGGCCTGGCGGGCCAGCACCTTGGCGGCCTCGACGTTGGGCTGGTCGAAGGGGTTGATCCCCAGGCGATAGCCGGCCACGGCGGTCGCCATCTCCCACAGGAAGAACTGCTCGCCCAGGTCGTATAGGTCGCGCAGATGCAGGCGCACCACGGGCTGCCCGGCCTCCTGGAGGGCCTGCACCGCCGCGTCGTGGGTATCGTCGCCCTCGAGGCGGAGGTAGACGAACAGGCGGTCGTCGCCATAGACGTCCGGCGCGCCCAGCGGCTCACCCACCACCGGCAGGATGCCCCGGCCCTCTTTGCCGGTGCTCTCGGCGATGAGCTGCTCGACCCAGTCGCCGAAATTCGCGATCGGCGGGGAGAGGACGAACGTGACCTTGTCCCGCCCGGCCAGGGCCAGCTCAGCCAGGACCGCGCCCAGCCAGGCGCCGTTGTTGTCGCCGTTGATGGGGCAGTTGCATGGCTCGCAGTTGCAGGCCATGGTGAGCGCCTGCTCCAACAGCCTCTCGACGTCCAC
>DSDH01000456.1 GCA_011055475.1 Phycisphaerales bacterium
CCGCCGCCCAGGCGCGGGCCTCGGCCGTTTCGGGCCCATCGGGCGGCGCATCCAGCGAGCGGGGCCGGTCGCGGTCGGCCAGCAGCCGCCGGGCCAGATCGTCCAGCTCCTCCCGGGCGACGAGGTGGGCCTCGAAGCGATCCAGCGCCGCCCCGGCTGGCGGCTCGAGGCCGAACAACCGTCGCACCCGCGGCTCATCGGCCAGGCCCCACAACACCCAGTCCAGCGCACAATTAGCATCGTGAAGCAGCCAATCGTCCACGCGCCCCTCGACGGGCGCCTGGGCCAGGGCCTCGGCACAGGCGTCGCGTTTGCGGGAGGCACACAGCACCACGTGCTCCCGCGCCCGCGTGACGGCCACGTACAAAATCCGCATCTCCTCGGCCAGGGCGCGGGTGCGGTGCCGGTCGGCGATCAGCTCATACTCCCGCGACGGCACGCAGTGTTCGCGGTCGGTCCAGACCTGCAAACCGACCAGCAAATCCTCGTCGAACTGACAGGGGCCGATCGTGTCCTCGCGGTTGAACGGCTGGTTCAGCTCGGCCAGGAACACGATGCCGAATTCGAGCCCCTTGCTGCGATGCACGCTGAGGATCCGCACGGCGTTCTCGGCGGTATCCGCCGCGGCCGGGGCCCAATCCTGCCCGGCCTCGAGCAGTTGCTCGACGAATTCGATGAAGTGCGCCAGCGAGCGGCCCTGAAACGCGTCGGCGGATCGCTCAAACTGCACGGCTCGGTCGTGCAGCATCAGCAGATTGGCCCGCCGCTGCCGCCCGCCCGGCAGGGCCGAGACGAACGCCAGGTAGCCCGTCTCGCGGTAGATATCCCAGATCAGGTCGGCCAGGCTCTGCGTGCGTGCGGCTCGTCGCCATCGGCCCAGCCGCTCGAGCGCCTCGCCCACGCGTTGCCGCAGCGCCGCATCCGATCCGCCGCGGACATACCAGCACGCCGCATCGTACAGCCGCGGACCGACCTGGGCGGGGGCATCCAACCGAACGCGGGCCAGATCTGCATCCTCCAGCCCGATCATCTCGCTGCGCAGGACCGCCGCCAGCTCGATATCCCCGCGCGGATTGTCCAGCGTTTTGAGCAGGGCCATCATGTCGGCCACCTCGGTCGCGGCGAAGAAGCCCTCGCTGCTGTCGCTGCTGACCGGGATGCCCGCCAGCCGCAGCACCTCCACGTAGTCGCGGGCCCGCTTGGCCGGCGAGCGCAGCAGGACCGCGATGTCGCCATAGCGGACGGGGCGCAGGTCGCCCGTGTCCGGGTCGCGGATCTGCATCGGCGGGCCGCCTTCGCCCTCGACCATCGCCTGAATCCGCCGGGCGATATAGGCCGCCTGCCGCTGCCGGGCCGAGACCACCAGGCCGGACTCGCGGGCCGTGTCGCCGTTTTCGCCCACTTCGGTGTCATCGCCCGTTTCGACACCCCCAGCCCCGTCGTCGGCCGTCGGCTCATCGTTGGGCTGCTCATCGAGAACGACCATCTCCACGGCCGGGCCATCCACCGCCGGCTCAATGCCCGCGGGCCGCAGGATCGCCCGCTCATCGTAGTCCACGCCGGCTATGCCCTGGGTCATGATCCGGCCGAACAGGCGATTGGCGAAATCCAGCACCGTCGGTCGCGAGCGGAAGCTGTCGCGCAGGTCCACCCGCATCGGCGGCGGGTTCGTAACGCCGACAGGCGCCGGCTGCTCGGCCGGCAGAGCCCGCGCGAGCCGCTCGATGAACAGCTCCGGGCGGCTCTGGCGAAAGCCATAGATGCTCTGCTTGACGTCGCCGACCATGAACACGTTGTCGGGTCGGCTGATGCGGTCGAGCAATCGCTGTTGCACCGCGTTGATATCCTGCACCTCGTCGACGAACACCCAGCGGAAGCGCCGACGCAGCGATTCGGCCACCTCGTCGCTGCGGTCCAGCAGATCCAGCATGCGCTGCTCCAGGTCGGCGAAGTCCAACACGCCGCGCTGGCGCTTGGCCTGTGCCCAGGCCGCATCGAACTGCCGGGTCAGCTCGATCAACATCCGCACCGGCAGGCCCAGTCGCGGTCCGACCTTCTCTTGGTAGTTGGAGGCGAACAACGACAGGCCCTTGAGCGCCTTGATCGCGTCGGCCGCCTTCTTGAGGGGTTTCTTGACCTGCTCGGCACGAGCCTTATCGAGGTCCTTCGGGCGGTTGGGGAACCTGCCGAAATCGTGCGCGACGATCCGCGCCACGCAATCGTCCCAGCAACCGGCATCGAGAAGCCCGATCCATTGTTCCACAGGCCCGGTGTAGCGTGCTTCGATATGGTCCCGCCAATGGCCGGCGGCGAGACGCTGATCCAACTGCCGCCCGTATCGACACCAGCCCAGCGCCCGTTCGAGGCGGCCTCGCAGGTAGGCGCATCGGTCGGCGTCCGTGGGCGCAGCGTGTGCCGCCAGGTCGCCGATGTACGCCGCCCGCTCGAACCACTCGGCCCGGCCCAGCCGCGCATCGAGAAACTCCGACAGATCGATCACCCGTCGTAGTATTCGATCCACGCCGCCGCTGCCGCCGCCCAGCAAAATCTCGAGCGCCTGGCCCATCCGCGGGTCTTGCCACGCGGCCTCGATGACCTTATCGAGCACGTGCTGCTTGAGAATCCTCGCCGCATCGGGCTCGATGATCCGCCAGGCCGGGTCCAGCCCCAGCACCTGGAAGTGCTCCTCAATCGTTCGCTTGCAGAAGGCGTGAATCGTGCTGATCTGCGCCGCATCCAGGCGAAGCAACTGCCCGTACAGGGTGCTCGCCTGCCCTGGGGATTGCGCATGAGTATAGGCCTCCCGCAGGCGCGCGGCGATCCGTGCCTTCATCTCCTCGGCGGCGGCCTCGGTGAAGGTCACGACCAGAAGCGATGAGGTATCGATGGGATTCGTTGCGTCCGCCAGCAGGCGGGTGACCCGCTCGGTCAGGACGGCGGTCTTGCCCGTGCCCGCCGAGGCGCTGACCAGCACCGTGCGCCCGGCCGTGCTGATGGCACGCGCCTGGTCCTCCGTCCAGCGTCGCCGGCCGCTTGCCCTAGCCATCGCGATTCTCCG
>DSDH01000699.1 GCA_011055475.1 Phycisphaerales bacterium
GCGTGATCGGCTTCGTGAACTCCAGGTTGATGCTCTCGCAGTGCGTCCGCATCACCGGCACGCGCACGCAGGTGCAGGTGATCGCGATCGCATCCGTCCCGAAGATCTTCCGCGTCTCCTTGACCATCTTCATTTCTTCTTCGTTGTACCCGTTGGGGCCGATCTTCGAGTCGTGGCAATAGAGATTGAACGCCAGTTGATACTTCAAGACGTTGCAGGTCACGGGCTTGTCGTCGAGGACCTCCCGCGCCTGCTGGATCATCTCCAGCATCGCCGACATGCCGGCCCCGCTGGCGGCCTGGTAGGTGCTGACGACCATGCGGCGGACCGGGTTGGCCTTGTGCAGCGGCCAGACCGCCACGTTGGCGACGATGGTCGTGCAGTTCGGGTTGGCGATGATCCCCTTGTGGCGATGGATCGCCTCCGGGTTGACCTCCGGCACCACCAGGGGCACCTCGGGGTCCATCCGAAACGCCGAGCTGTTGTCGACGACGACGGCCCCGGCGCGGACCGCGGCCGGCGCGAACTGCTTGCTGCGGGCGCCGCCGGCACTGAACAGGGCGATGTCCACGCCCTCGAAGCTGTCCTCGGTCAGCTCCTCGACCGTGTAGTCCGCATCCCGAAAGCGCACCGTCTTGCCCGCCGAGCGGCTCGAGGCCAGCACCTTGAGCGAATCCATCGGAAAGCCCCGCTCGTCCAGAATCGCCAAAAACTCCTGGCCGACCGCCCCGGTTACACCCGCTATCGCTACGTTCTTACCCATCCACACGCACTCCTGTCTCAGGACTCTAAAAACGGCAACGTACTGTAGTCGATCCGCGTTACCGGTTCAATGGGGCACCGGCGGATTCGTGGCTGAGGGGCGGGACTTTCGCTGAAAAGATGCGTCTGGCATGGATGAATCGACGGTCTTGGCGAGGCGCGGCCGGTTCCGGATAATCACCGTCGCAGTTGCTCCAATCGCGCCGTGGGCGCGGGCAGCCCGCCCAGGATGGTGTACACCCGCAGCACCTCGCGGTTGTCCTCGTAGATGCCCCGATGGACGGTGGCCTGGCCGGTGATGTCGGCCAGGATGTCGAACCCGAAGTCGATGGCGTCCTGCAGGCCGGGCACCGTCTCCATCATCCGCCGCCCGCCGACGATGATGCTGCCGGCGACCTTGGCCCGGCTCAGGTCGAACTGGCCGGCCAGGAGCGTTTGCTCCAGGTTCTGCTTGATCGCCCGCGAGATGGCGAACTTGTCGCGGTAGTCCCGCACCTGGGTCAGGCCCATGACGGCGCAGCCGCCGGCCATGATGATGCTGTAGTAGTCGGTCGGGTCGAACGTCGTGTACTCGCTGGGCCGGTAGCTGAGCCGGTTAAACACGTCGAACAGCCCGGCCACCGTGCGGTTGACCGTCGGCCAGAACTGCTTGACCGTCAGATTCGGATGCACGTGGCGGATCTTGTCGTTGTCCACGATGACCAGCGGCGACAGCTTGTTCTGCCAGGCCAGCAGCGACAGCTCCGAGGCCACCGTGTACGCGTTCTGGGCGACCCGGGGGCTGGAGCTCTCGCCGGCCGTGGGCAGGGTCATCATCACGCCCACCCGCCGGGCCGGGTCCTTTAGGCCGATCGAGCGGGCATACCGGCGGGCCAGTTCGACCAGCCCGGCGGCACTGCCGCTGCCCGTGCCGCCGCCGGCGCCGAAACAGACCATAATATGGTCCACATCGTGCCCGACGATCTCCTCCATACGGTGCAGGATCTCCTGGTCGTACTGGTCCACCGCCCCGCGGCCGCGCTCCATGTCCTTGCCGGCCCCCTCGGCGCCGATGTCCATGAGCAGCTTCTGGCCCGCGGGCACATCCAGCAGATCGAGGTCGCGTCGCGTGGTGTTGACCGCCAGGAGCTTGCGGTAGCCCAGGTCGTGGAAGGCCTTGACCAGCCGCCCGCCGCATTGGCCCGCGCCCAGCCAAGCGTACCGGACCGCCCCGGCGACCTGGTCCTGCTGCCCGGCGGAGGTCTCGACCTCCGGCTCGAAGCCCTCCATCTCCAAGGCGGGCACGGGCTCGTCGGCCACCGAGGCCGCGCCGCGGCCCCTGCCGCCGGTTGGCTTGCATCGTCGCTGTGTCTTGACCTTGCTCATAGATGGGTCATCCGCCTGGCCGCATCGGGCGGCCTGCACGGGGTCCGTGCTCCTGGTTCGTTCGGACTGGCAGAGTCTTCGGCCCGTTGCCGAGGCGAGATAATCACGTTTTGCGGCCGAACCGCGTTTTCGCGCACAGACCGCCCAGCCCCTACAGCCCGCACGGGCCCCCGCCGCGCAGGCCCCGCATTATCGGACCCGCCGGACGACCCCCCGCGGCCATGCCCGGCCGCGACGGGGGCCAAAAAGGGCTTGCCCGGTCCCCTGGGCCCGGTACAATGGTGGAGTCTTTTGGTAGGAGGCCGCAAAATGGCAAAGTTCTTCAAAGGCGGTCCGGTTCTGGCGTTCGTGCTGGCGTTCATCGCCTGTCCGATCCCCGATTCCGTTACCCGGATCGTGTATGGATTCGCGGCGGTCGTCCTCTACGCGTTGCTGACCCCCGTCCTGGTGCTGGCCCTCCCGGCGCTTCGCACAGGCCGGGCCTCGCTCTGGGTGATCCTTGGGCTTCCGTGCGTCCTGGCGGTGACCGTTCACCTATACGTGTTGCTCACCGCCAGGCCAGGCGGAGGATGAACCTTGAACGCACAGGCCATCCACTTCGCCCTGCGGGCTCCAGTGGCTGCCACCCGTCGCAACTCTCACATGCATGTCTTGGACTTCGGCGACATGCGATGGACTCGGCTGAGCGAAGGCCGGTAGGGTGGGCCGTGCCCACGCGGTCCTGTTTTTCCAACGGCAGGATAGCCAGGCACGGACGACCGGTATACACTCAATGCGTATCGGTTGTCGATGCTTGACATTCGTGTAAGGCGGGTGGCATGCCCACGCTTGTCGTGGGCATGGGCGCGGAAGCCAAAGGCTTGTGCGCGGTGAAACGGTGCGTATTGGTCATCGACGAATAGCACTTGTGGGA
>DSDH01000288.1 GCA_011055475.1 Phycisphaerales bacterium
ACGAACTGCACGGTCTTGGCGCCGCGGAACGTGTTGAACTGGGGCTTGTACGCAATGCTGAAGGCCTCGGCTTCGAGAAGCTTCTTTTCCAGGCGGCCCATGCCGAATCCGATGCACGCCGCCGAGCCGGAACCGTCGGAGACGGCGATCTGCAGATGGTCGCCCCGCGCGCCGACGACCCGGGGCGGGCTGATCCATCGCACGCCACGCGTGACGAACACCGGTGCAGGGTGCCCCTGGCCGAACGGCTCAAGGCGGTGCAACTGCCCCACGACCGAGGCGCTCAGGTCCCCCACGCGGCAGACGGCGTCGACGTGGAGTGACGGTTCCAGCAGATCGGCGTCCAGGTGCTCCTGGGCGTAGGCCTCGAACGCCTCGGTGAAGGGCTCGATCCGATCAGACGAGATCCGCACGCCCGCGGCCATGGCGTGGCCCCCGAAGCTGACCAGGTGCTCGCCGCAGGCACAGATCGCCTGATACAGGTTAAACCCGGCGACGGACCGGGCCGAACCCTGGGCGACGGGCTGGCCGTCCGGAGCGCTGATCATGACCGTGGGCCGCAGGAACTCCTCGGCCAGCCGTGCAGCCACGATGCCGAGCACCCCGCCGTGCCAGTCCATGTCCGCCAACACGAGTGTGCGGCGGTCCGGGTGGCTGAGGCCCAACTCGGCGATGCGTTCGCGGGCCTGCTTGACGATCTGGCGCTGGCAGGCCTGCCGCTGGCGATTCTGGTCGCGCAGATAACGGGCGATCTGCATGCAGCGGATCTCGCTGTCGCTGGTGAGCAGTTCCACGGCCAGCCGGGCGTGCCCCATGCGGCCGGCGGCGTTGAGCATCGGCGCCAGGCGAAAGCCGATGTCGTAGCCGTCCAGCGTTTCGGCGTTCAACTCGGCCGAGTCGATCAACGCCCGCAGGCCCGTCATCTCCGTGTTCCGCAGGGCCTGGAGGCCATAGTGGGCCAAAACGCGGTTTTCCCCCCGCAGGTCCACGACGTCCGCGATGGTGCCGATGGCCGCCAGCGTGGTGGCGTCCAGCAGGAACCGCCGCACCTCGCCGCGGGCCCGCGCGCCGTTGTTCATCGCGTTGACCAGGGCCCAGGCGAGCTTGAACGCGACGGTCGCTCCCGCCGAATCGGGATTGGGATACGCCGCATCCAGCCCCGGATGCACGATGGCCGCGGCCGCGGGCAGCGCCGGGCCGGGCCGATGGTGATCGGTGACGATCACGTCCATCCCCAGCTCCGCAGCGCGGGCCGTCTGCTCGACGGCGGTGATGCCGCAATCGACGGTGACCACCAGCCGCGTGCCGTCGGCGGCGATCTGATCGAGGGCCTCGGCATTGACACCGTACCCCTCGTCGATGCGGTGGGGAATGTAGTAGCGGACCTCGGCGCCCAGCAGCGTCAGCAGATTGTACAGAATCGCCACGCCCGTGATGCCGTCCACGTCGTAATCGCCGTAGAGCGTGATCGGCTCGCGCCGATCCATCGCCTCACGAAGCCGCGCCACGGCTGCGTCCATCCCGGTCATACGATCAGGCTCGATCAGTTCGATCAGTTTGGGGCCCAGGAAAGCGCGGGCCGGGTCGACATCGCACAGTCCCCGATTGATGAGAACTTGAGCCACCAAGGGGTGAATCCGCAAGGCGCCGGCCAGCGCCGCGGCCCGCTCGTCGGCCGGTCGAATGTGCCAGCGTTTTTTCGTGACTACCGCAGACCGGGGCATGGGTCGCCGTGCCTTCCGTGGTGAAACCAACCGTTCGTATCCGTCGACCCTATCCTAGAGACCTGGGTTCGGGCTGTCAACGTTCGAGCCTCAGGCCGGCGCCTCGCCCTCCTCCAGCGAGTCGATCTGCCGGCCCTTGACCTGCTCCAATTCCACCTGAAAGCGGCCCAGACGCACCTGGCCCTCCTCGTACTGGTTCTGGGCGTTGCGCAGGTGCCGGCCCAGCACCTCCCACGTGGTGGTAAAGGCTTCGAAGCCGGCGGCCAGCCGCCCCAGATCGCGTCGGATGCGGGCGGCCTGCTTTTCGATCTGCAGGCCGTGCAGGCCCATCACGATCGTCATGAGATAGGCGTACAACAGGTTCGGCGAGATGGGGATGACCTTTTTCTTCAGGGCGTACGCGGCGACATCGGTCCGGTCGGTGGGATACGTGACAATCGTTTCGTAGTAGACGTTTTCGGCGGGGATGTACATGAGGGCGAAATCGAGCGTGCCCTCCTCCGGGCGGATGTAGGACTCGGCGATCTTGTCGATGTGCTTGGTGACGTCGGCCTGAAAGCGTCGCCGCATCGAGGCCCGCTCATCGTCGGTTGCGGCCGCGAGCATCGCCTCGAACGCCGGCAGGGGGAACTTGGCGTCGATGGGCACGGCGTGATCGGGCAGCCGCACGAGGGCGTCGACGACCGTGCCGGAGCGGAACGTGTGCTGCAAGTGAAACGCGCCCTGCGGCAGGATGTCGGCCAGCAGGTTTTCCAGCGAGCGTTCGCCCATCTGGCCGCGGAGCTTGGGGTTCTTGAGGATGTCCTGCAGGCGGCGGACATCGGCGCCGAGCTGGAGCATCTGCTGGCCCGATTCGCGGAGCCGGCCAATCTGCTCGTGCAGTTGATTGAGCGTCTGCTGGCTGGTCTGGAGATAGCGGCCCAGGTTCTCCTGACCGGTCTTGAGACCGCTTTCGAGGGCCTGGCCGGTCTTTTCCTGCGAGGCGCGGACCGCCTCCAACTGCTGCTGCAACAACCCGACGGCCGCGCTCTGGCGGACGGTTTGCTCCCGCTGGCCGGCCAGGTCGCGGATCAGCCACAACAGCAGCCCCGCCACCGCCAGCAGCACAAGGACAACGACGACACCCAGGATAACGAGGACCACTTCCATTGCGTGCTCCAATCCGCTCGGCGTGAAACTCGCCTGGATTATACCCCCCGCCGATGCGCGCGTCAAAAAAGCATGTCGGCTTTGGTCCGTGCGGCCACGGCAGGCCTGAGCATATACACCGGTGGGGCTGTGCCTTCCGACTACAGAATCGA
>DSDH01000486.1 GCA_011055475.1 Phycisphaerales bacterium
ACGCTCGACCTGGTGCTGCGACTGCCGACATGGGACCGGGGCGGCGGCGTGAGCAACATCGCCGAGCGCCACGTCATCAAGGAGTTGGCCGTCCCGCCGCATCTCGCGGCCCAGGCGCCGGAAAAGAACCTGCTGGCGGCGATCCGGTCGTGCGACCGGCGGGTCGCCAAACCCAGCGACATCCTGCTGCAGATGCGCAACGAGCTGGACAATCGCATCCGACGGACCATGAGTGAGATCTTTTCCGAGACGCATTCGAAGCTGGTCCTGGGCCTGGGGTGCATCCCGCTGATCCTCACGGGCATCGCGCTGGGCATCCTGCTGCGCGGCGGGCACCTGCTCAGCGCCTTCGGCGCCAGCTCGATCCCCGCCGGCGCGCTGATTATCTTCATCGTCGCGGGCAAGGACCTGGTCAAGAACCCGTCCACCCCGGTCAGCACGGGCATCTTCGTCATGTGGACGGGGCTGACGATCCTGTCGGTGTTGACCCTGGTGGTGTATCGCAAGGTGACGCGCGTCTGAGCCGACGCCAGGCCGCACAGTCGAGGCTGGACATGAGAATCCTGGATCGCTACGTGGCGCGGAACTTCATCGTGGGATACCTGATCACCACGTTCGTGCTGATCGGTCTGTGCACGCTGATCGACCTGTTCGTGAACCTCGACGAGTTCGCCGAGCACGCCGAGAAGGGCACGGGATTCGTCCTGGCCAACATCTACGACTACTACAAGGTGCAGAGCACGCTGTGGTTCCGCGACCTGGCGGGCGTGATTACCATCGTGGCCGCGGTCTTTTCGCTGGGCCGCATGACTTACGCCAACGAGCTGATCGCCATCATGGCCTCGGGCGTGAGCCTCAAGCGGGTCATCGTGCCGATCGTGCTGCTGTCACTGGTGAGCATGGGGCTGCTCGTGCTCGACCAGGAACTGGTCATCCCCCGGCTGGCCCACAAGCTGATCCGCTCGCACGACTACGACCCTGCATCAGAATCGGTCCACTACGTCTGGTTCATGCCGGACCGGAACAATTCGCTGATCTGTACGCGCAAGTACGAAAAGGGCGCGATGATTCACCCGACCATCCTGAAACGCCGACCCATCCCGGGGACGGCCGGTCAGTTCGAGGTGGTGGACGTGATCCAGGCCGACCGGGCCGTCTGGGACGATCCACGCGGCGGCTGGGTGCTTGAAAACGGGCGCTATTGGGGGACTTTTGAGCAGGCCCAGCGCCAGGTGGCCGGTGAGGCGCGGACGGTGGACTTCTACGCCACCGACCTGACGCCCGATCTGATCCCCCTGCGGCAGCAGGAAGGGTACAAGGCATTGTTGAGTTATCGCCAATTGCTGGCGCTGGAAGAGCAGGCCCAGCGCATCCGCGACGTGGCCGAGTTGTACGTCCAGAAGCACGCCCGCATCACCGCGCCGATCATCAACATGGTCATGCTGCTGCTGGCCCTGCCGGTGCTGGTCGTTCGTGATCCGAAGGTGCTCAAGTCGGCCATTCTCAAGGCGTTCTCGCTGGTCATTCTGTGCTTCTCCGTGGCCACGCTGTGCCGCATGTTCGCCGCCGAGGAGATCTTCGGCCGCGTGTTGCCCGAGGTGTGGACCTGGGCGCCCATCATCCTGTTCGTGCCCGTGGCCTTCATGGAGCTGGACGCCATGAAGACCTGACGGCGCGGCGCCCGGAGGCATCCCCCGTCTTGAATGGCCGGCGGAGAAATCCATCGTGCTCCCCTTAACCGGGAGCAGCACTGCATCCATCCCGACGTTCCCAGGAAGCCGGGACCGTGCCGAGACGTGCCTGTGGTCGGCCGGCACCAAACCCGCATTCGTGGTGGAGTTTGCCCCGAATCGATCAGGACCGGAACGACGTGAAAATGCCGGTCTTCCGCGTTGCCCATTCGACCGTTCGTCAGTGGGGCGATTGCCCAACGAACCACACTCGGGCTCTTCATCCTTTGAAGGAACGGCTGCAGGGTGCCGCGCGAGGGCAAGGGGGTCCAAGACGGCATGGGAGGGGTTCTCGACGATTCTGTCGGTCGCTCCCGACGGCGGTTGGCGGGTGGAGCGAATGCCTCGAATGGTCGCAACGGCTTCCATCGGCGCAAGGCGCCGGTATAATAGCGCCGGGATTGCAGGGACCTGCGCGAACCAGAGTGTGCACAGATGTAAGGAGAGCCGATGATGAGAAAGGGACTTTTCGGTTTGGCGTTGGGGGTGACGGCGTTGATGGCCGGCTGTGCGACGGCGCCGGAGCGGGCACAAGAGGCGGCCGTCCTCGAGGCCGAGGTGGCCGAGGCGCTGAGCCTGTTCAAGGAGCAATACCCCGTCACGCAGGCGTACCTGGAGAAATCCTACGGCTACGCGGTGCTGCCCAGGGTGTTTAAGGGGGCCTTCTGGGTTGGCGGGGCGTACGGCAAGGGCATCGTCTATGAGCAGGGCGAGAAGGTCGGCTATTGCAGCCTGTCGCAGGCCACGCTGGGCCTGTCGTTCGGCGGGGAGTTCTTCCGCGAGGTGATCTTCTTCGCCGACTGGACCGCCCTGGACCGCTTCCGCAGCGGGCAGTTTGCGTTCAGCGCCCAGGCGACGGCCGTCGCGGCCACGACCGGCGCCGCGGCCAAGGCCGATTACCGCGACGGCATGGCCGTGCTCGTCATGACCGATGCGGGCCTGATGGTGGACGCCTCCATCGGCGGCCAGTCGTTCAAGTACATCGGGGCCCCACAGTAAGCGGCATCGGCAACTCCGCCCGCTCAAGTGCCCGCGGGCGAGCGTGGCTGGAGTTGTCTATTCATGCCCATCCGCCTCTGGTCCGCCGGAGGCGGATGGCCATGGCGTGATGCACGGGCCCGCATCTTCAGGACATGCCCAGGCGGGGGTGGCATGGCCACACTTGTGTGGCCATGGGACGACGATCGCCCCGTATCGCCAGGACATGCCCACGCGAGCGTGGGCATGCCACCCGGCGCTTGATGGGTCGGGCCGAGCGTGGGCATGCCACCCGGCGCTGACGGGTCGGGG
>DSDH01000168.1 GCA_011055475.1 Phycisphaerales bacterium
CCGGAATCGCCAGGAAATGCCCAAAAAAGTGTTTGACACTCGTGGGGGGGGGCAAAATATAAACAACCAATGCCGTTGGGTGCCCGGCCGTGTCAGCCGGTCAACCCGCTAAACAGATACCACGGATCTACTTCCTGACGACAGGGTTTGGATGAAGTTCTCTACGATAAGACCTGCCACAATTGAGGGCAACATCCAAGTGCTTCGCGATCTTAACAAATGGTACGATGGCCATTTGTCCGCGGGCTTTCGCAAGAGCTACGGGTTCTACATGCCACCTGCTAGTGGCTTCTCCCCCGCAATCAAGCTGGAGGTGAGCAGTCCTTCCGGATGGGATCTTGTGCTTGTCGACAGGCACGGGCTTGACCAGGCCGGCTTCGTGAGCTTCGCGATTCCCGGCGGACGTGCGTTGGCTGTGGGGGGTCTTACGCCCGGCCCGTATTTCGTCATCGTCAGCGGTCCTGGCGGGGCCTATCGGCTTAGGTTCGAGGGATTCCCCGATGTCTTCAAGCCCGCGACGGTTGTATCGGTGATCGATGTATCGGGCAGTATGGGTGGCACGAAGCTCGCGGCAGCCAAGAGCGCCTGTAATGATTTCATTGACATGATGAATACAGGTGACAAGATTGGGATCGTCGGTTTTTCCACTTCAGCGTCTGTACCGTACCCCTTGACGCAGATTGGGGACCCCGCCAGCACAATCAAAAACGCCGCCAAGTCTAAAGTCAACGCGTTATCCGCTGGCGGATCGACCGCGATGGGCTTAGGTATTCGTGCAGGTAATAATGAACTCAAGCGTTTCCCCAGCGATCGAAATCGCGTCATGATTGTGATGACCGATGGCGAGGAGAACGTCACTCCGTACGCGGCGGAGGTAATTGATGGCGACCCGGTTGCCAATGACATTCAGATCTTCATGATTGGATTTGGCGTTAGCGCGAGCACCATGAGCAACCTGCGACTGCTCGCGGAAAAGCGAAATGGACAAGCGTACGCAGCGCCAACGACCCAGGACCTGAGAGATGTTTATTTTAAGATCATCGGCGCGGGCATGAAGGAGCCCATAGCCGGACTGGCTGGAACAATCAACCCCGGAGGGCAAGTTACCCAGTCCTTCCACGTGGATGCCTCCACGGCGAGCCTCAGTGCCGATCTGTCGTATCCCGGCAGCGACCTGGATTTAATCCTGACGGATCCGGACGGCAATGAGATCCCGCGGCAGACAGATGATGCAGCGGGCATAGAGTTCATGAACAGGCCCACGAGTGAGACGTACCTGATCAAGATGCCTACGCCCGGCACATGGCGGGCGACGGTCGTTGGCGTTGATGTGCCGAGTGAAGATTATCCGTTCAACTTGTATGCGTTCGCCCAATCTCAGGTAGAAACCAAACTAACGGTTGCCCCAGGGCCTCATGCAGGACGTACACCTGTTGACATCGTCGTTGAAATCGATGATGGCGCGCCGGTCTCAGGTGTTTCCGTGATTGCCGAGGTCACGCCGCCGGAAGATTCCGGGGCGGGCCCGTTCATCGTGGGACTGGAGGAACTGGAACCGGGCCTCTATGTCGCCGCATTTGATACGACCCGGTGGGGTGGTGATTATGCCGTCGATGCCGAGGTTGAGGGGCGGAGCAACCTGGGTTTTTGGTTCAGCCGGTCTCCGTCAGCGAGTTTCAACGTGATCGCTCCTCCGAACTTTGAACCCGTGGCCGTGGCGGGCCCGAACCAGACTGTGTACGCACATGGCGACGGGCTGGCACGCGTGATTCTGGATGGCTCCGGCTCGTATGATCCGGACGACGACCCGCTTGAGTATACATGGAGTTGTATTACGGATTCTACGCTCATTCAGACTACCGGTGTGTCACCGGAGATGACCCTTCCCTCTGGCGAGCATATCATCTCACTTGTGGTTAATGATGGGATCGAAGATTCTGAGCCAAACGAGGTTCACATAACCGTCGTACCGCCGTTACAGTGTAGGCGGCTGTTGTTGTGGCCAAAGACAATCCACTTGGGATTGCGCAGGAATCCGGTTATTGCAGGCTTTTTGCGGCTTCCGGGCGACATCAGGGCGGCTGATGTCAGACCGAAGACCGCAACATGTCTCCCTGCGCCGTTGGCTGGTCGGCGCGAGTGGCTATTTGGGCGATGGTGTCTGGCTGTGTTCTTTGTGAATGAAGCCGCTTTCTGCAATAATACGCAGCAAGTGATGTTTGAAGTCCAACTCAACTCCGGGCATTTTGTTTACGGTACTGAGGCAGTCCGTGTGCGAAGATGGGGTAAATAGCCGAGGCGCATTAACATGCGAAGTGCAACACGACGGGCGACGAGGATGAGCCGTCGGTAGCCTATGGACTTAGGGGATACTGGGGACGCTGTCCCAAGGTCCCTGGGAGTTATCGCCTTGAGCCAGAAACATGATGAAGAGGGAGGCGACGGGCATGATGGCCCCGACACCCATGTCGCTGGACCGCGCCGATGCTCGGGTTGCCTGCCGGCTTCAGTCCATGTATCCGAGTTCGGCCAGGCGCTTGTGGACCAGTTCCTCATCGTCCCGGCTCAGCGCCGCGGCCGTGGAGGTTGACGCCGTCTGCGCGGCGGAATCGGCGTATTCCAGGCGCGGGGGCTCGCGGAACAGCTCGTCCATCACCCGCCCATCCATCGGCCGGCCCACGCGCGCCCCAAGGGCCGCACAGACCGTCGGGGCGATGTCCACGATGTGCATGTCGCCGCCGCGGCCGGCGCGGACGCCCGGCCCCCGCAGGACGTAAATCCCGTTGCTGTAGTGACAGCCGGACATGGCGTCCTTCGACTGTGTCACCATGGGGTCGGCCGTCGCCGAGGTGGACTGATGCACGATGTAGCCGTCGCGGGGAACCAGGATCAGGTCGCCGAGGTCCTCGGCGCGGGCCCGCGGCGTCCCGTACAGCTCCTGGGGCGAGACCACCTTCTCGAAGACCTTCTCGCCCGTCCCCGGATGGGCCACCTGCATCAGGCGCCGCCG
>DSDH01000102.1 GCA_011055475.1 Phycisphaerales bacterium
ACTATATCCTGGCTACATGCTCAAGGGTCCGTTAACATGGGAAAGAGAAATCGGACAAAAAGGTTTGCGGCAATGGCCGCGAAATATGAAGCGTCTTATCCAGAGAGCCGAAGGCAGGTCTAGGGACCGGGTTCTTATCGAACATCCGTCGTAGGGGTCCGTAGCGGTCTTAAGTAGTCGAGGGATCGACGAAGATCGGTCTTGGTGCGGCCGCCAAGGTGGTTTTTTTGACAAAGGCGGCGGTTGTGGTAGGCTTTACAATGAAAAACGACCTTATCTTTCGGGAGTACCGATCATGAAATGTAGAGGACTGGGGCTGATTCTGATCGCGTCTCTCGTGGCGTCCGCCGCCGCCGGGCGTTATGTTCCCACCCAATATCCTCAGACCGCGGCCGTGCTGCAGGTCCTGTTCGGGGATGCCGTCCGCAAGGAGCACACGTTCCTCGCGTATGCCGCGGGCGCCGAGGAGGAGGGCAGCGCTCCGATGGTCGCTTTGTTTGCGGCTCTGGCCCGCTCACAGAGCGTGCTGGCCGAGAACGCGCGGTTGTTGTTGGCCGAGTTCGATACCGAGGTCGAGACGCCTCTGGGGAATGGTGTCAGCGTGGGGGAAACGCGGCACAATCTGGAGATCACCGCCAATATCGCCCTGGCCAAGCTGGATGATCGTTACAGGGTCTTCCTGGACATGATCCGCGCCGAGCGGAACGCCGAGGCCATGGCCGAGGTGCAGGCGGTATGGGACGTCAAGAAACGACAGCGCGAAATCGTGCAAAAAGGGCTCAGCGCCACCGGGCTGCTGGGCTGGACCGCCAAATTGCCACAGGGCTATTGCGTGTGTCCCGTTTGCGGCTACATCGTCGCCGAGGGCGACGCGGGGGCGCGGTGTCCCTACTGCAACACCGAGGGGATCGAGAACGAAGTCGTGGGCTCGGAGTGGAAGGTGTTCTGGGGATTGGATCAAAACACCGCGCTGGATGATGCCCAACGGGCGGCAGCCAAGCGGTTCTACAGGCTAGTGGCATCCCAAGATGTGGGCCTGGCTCCGGCCCCCGGCTCGACTCTTCTGGGAAGCGATGCCTACCAGATGTGGGGTCTGGGGTCCAGCGGCGGTTTTTCCGATGAGGAGAAGGCGTACATTGCCGCCGTGCCGCTTCTGGCGCGGGCCTGGGAGGTGTACCAGGCTATTGATTTGGGCGAACTCAGCGAGAACGAGAAGCAGTATATCGCTCGGATACACACGAAATATGGCCAAGGTCCCGTCGATCTGATGAAACTGCGTGAAGGCGGCGACCTCTCTGGGGAGGCGGCACAGGTGCTGGACATCGTCGAGGCCCTCAGCGGTTCGCTGTACCTGTCCGATCGTGACCTGGTCTTCCTGCAACGCTTCGACCTCGAATAGGCCGCACGCCCAAGGGGCGGCAAGGTCAACTCGGCGATGGGCGTGAGCGTCCAAAGAGAGGCCCTTCCAAAGGGGGATACTGCCAAGGCTAGCAGTCCGTTGAAAAACGTACGGCCCACAGAAACGGGCCCTTCTTGTCATTCCCGCCCGCCTGCGGCGCGTTTCCACTCCAGCGGGAGTCCACGCTTTGCGTGCAGAGAACACACCACACGTCGAGCGTGGACCCCGGATCAAGTCCGGGGTGACACTTTTTCAACAGGCTGCCAGGGTTCCTCGCCGATGTAACCCACCTCCAAGTCTAGCTGCGAAGGGGCGTCATCTGCTTGACAAGATCCGGTTACATGGTCAGAATGGCATCCGTTCAAGAGGTCTCTTATGAAAGGAGGACTATGGGACGGGCGGCACTCACCCTCATTCGTGGACTGGTATACGCGGTGGTTGGGTTGGCGATGTGGGTCCTTGTGTACGGGGCCATCGGAACACCCATAAACCGCCCGGAACTGGTGGCCGGACTCATTGTGGCCGGCGTTCTTCTTGCCGGGTACTTGACGACGACCGAGGAAAGCCGGGCCGGACAAATGGTGCTGATCGCCGATACCCTGTTTCTTGCCGTTCGAGAATGGGGTTCGCAGGCGGACCGAGCGGCGTTCAACGAGTTGGTAAGCAAGTACCGCCGGCCGAACGGCGCGTTCAAATCCGTTTCCCGCCAAGCCCTGCATGGCTTGAGGCGGGAGGCCATGTTCTTCATCGCCGACCGTTTCGGCGCCGACAAAGCGCTGGCACTTTTCTCGGGGTATGTTCTCCGCGATACCGAGTTGGCAATAGACCGGACTCCGTTCTGAGAACCGCGAAAGCGACGAAGGGCCGGTTATCACCGTTGGCGCAGACGGCGGAGGATGTCCCAATAGGCGCCGCGGGCGCCGGTGGTGATGGCCTCTACGAGTTCCGTGTTGGCGTTGTAGTTGTGATCTTCGCTCAGCGGGTCCGTGACGACGGTCGGTCCGGTGTCGGACATCGGCGCGAAGAACCGCTCATCGGCCCCGATTCGGTCCCGCACAAGACCGGCGGCGTCCTCCCCCAACGCCGGACTGATATAGAACGTCGGCTGCACGAGGTCCACCGGCCCGTCGTAGCGGCGTCGCAGACCCGGCAGGGTCTCCAGCGGCCCGCGGTCGGCCAGTATCCGCGTCACGGCCGTGCCCGGGTACAGCCGCAACCCGCAGCCGGCGCCCACGCAATCGGGATCGATCCGTTTGAAGAAGTCGATGCTCTCGGCCACGGTCTGCGGCGTCTCGCCCGGCCCGCCCAGCAGCAGGTCCAGCATCACGCGAATTCCATTCTCGCGGCACAATCGCACCGCGCGTGCCAGGTCCGCCTGCCCGTGCGGCTGACGGTAGGCCCGGAGCATCGTCGTGCTGGCCGAGTCGCTCGTGAAGTTGATCCCGACGCAGCCGGCCCGTCGCATAGCCGCGGCCAAGGCCGCGTCGAAGGGCACGACGGCCAGGTACGCGTACCATCGCAGCCGGTCGCCCAGGCCCCGCCGCTCAAACGCCTCGCAGATCGCCACGGCGTGGGTATAGGGGATGTTG
>DSDH01000065.1 GCA_011055475.1 Phycisphaerales bacterium
ACCTATCCGCTCAGCGCCGCGCTGAGCGGCGTGCCGCGGGTCAAGAGCATCCGCGGCAACAGCATGTTCGGCTTCTCCAGCGTCTATGTCATCTTCGAGGACGGCGCCGATTTCGACTGGTCCCGCAACAAGCTCATTGAGCGGCTCAACTCGCTGCCTGCCGGGACCTTGCCCGAGGGCGTGCGGCCCGCCTTGGGCCCCGATGCGACGGCCTTGGGGCAGGTCTTCTGGTACACGCTGGAGGGACGCGATGAGCAGGGCCGGCCCACCGGCGGCTGGGACCCGCAGGAGTTGCGATCCATCCAGGACTGGACCGTGCGCTACGCCCTGCAGTCGGCCGAGGGCGTCGCCGAGGTCGCCTCGGTCGGCGGCTTCGTCAAGGAGTACCAGATCGACGTCGACCCGGATGCCATGCGCGCGGCCCAGGTCACCCTGCGGCAGGTGTTCGAGGCCGTCCGTGCCTCCAATCGCGACGTGGGCGCCCGCACGATCGAGGTCAACCAGGTGGAGTACGTGGTGCGGGGGCTGGGCTTTGTCCGTTCCCTGGAAGACCTGGAAAACGTCGTTGTCGCCGTCCGTGACAACGTCCCGATTCTGCTGCGGCACATCGCCCACGTGCATCTGGGCCCCGCGCCGCGGCGGGGCGCGCTGGACAAGGCCGGGGCCGAGGCCGTCGGCGGGGTCGTCGTGGTGCGGCACGGACAGAATCCCCTGACCGCCATTCAGAACGTCAAGGCCAAGATCGACGAGATCAGCTCCGGCCTGCCCCGAAGGACGCTGTCCGACGGCACGATCAGCCAGGTTCGCATCGTGCCCTTCTACGACCGCACGGGCCTGATCTATGAGACCCTGGGCACGCTTAACGATGCCCTGGGCCAGGAGATCCTCGTCACCGTCATCGTCGTGCTCGTAATGCTGCGCCACATCCGCAGCAGCATCCTGGTCAGCGGCCTGCTGCCACTGGCGGTCCTGGGCTGTTTCGTCGCCATGCGTCTTACGGGGGTGGACGCGAACATCGTCGCCCTGTCCGGCATCGCCATCGCCATCGGCACCATGGTCGACATGGGCATCGTGATCTGCGAGAACATCGTGCGGCATCTGGCGACGGCCGAGCCGGGCGTGGGGCGTCTGCGGATCATCTTTGACGCCTCCAGCGAGGTCGCCTCGGCCGTGCTGACCGCGATCGCGACGACGGTGGTCAGCTTCCTGCCCGTGTTCACCATGACCGGCGCCGAGGGCAAGCTCTTCAAACCCCTGGCCTATACGAAGACTTTCGCCCTGATCGCCTCGGTCGTGGTGGCCCTTACGGTGATCCCCCCGCTGGCCTATACGATCTACCGCCGCCGGGATATGGGCCACCGGGGCAGGCCGAACGGCGGTCGCGGCGGCACACTCGTGCAACTCCTGTTGGTCGTCATCGTCTTGGTGCTGCTCGCGCGCTACTGGCAGCCGCTGGGGCCGGACAAGGGCCTCATACGCAACGCGGCCTTCACGACCCTGCTGCTGGGCGTGGTCCTGCTGTTGATCTACGCCCTGCGGTGGGGCTACACCAGGATTCTGGCCTGGTGCCTGGAGCATAAACTGCTCTTCATGTCGATTCCGGCCGTTCTGGTGGTCTGCGGCGGTCTGATCTGGCGGTCGATGGGCAAGGAGTTCATGCCCGCGCTGGATGAGGGGTCGTTCCTGTACATGCCCTCCACGATGTTCCACGCCTCCATCGGCGAGGCCCTGGACGTCCTGAGCCGGATGGACGCGGCGATTCAGTCGATCCCCGAGGTCGACCGCGTCGTCGGCAAGATCGGCCGCGTGGACAGCGCCCTGGACCCGGCCCCCATCTCCATGATCGAGACCGTCATCGAGTACAAGCCCAAGTACCAGACCGACCGGGATGGGCGGCTCGTGCTGGACGACCAGGGCCGCGTCAAGCGTCTCTGGCGGGAGGGCATCGAGACGCCGCAGGACATCTGGGACGAGATCGTCCGGGCCGCGGCCATCCCCGGCGTCACCGGGGCGCCGAAGCTGCAACCCATCCAGACGCGGCTGGTGATGTTGCAGACGGGCATGCGGGCGCCGATGGGCGTGAAGGTCAAGGGCCACGACCTGGCGACCATCGAGGAGGTCGGGCTGCGGATTGAGGAGCTCCTCAAGGAGGTCGAGGGCGTCGAGACGCAGGCGGTCTTCGCCGACCGCATCATCGGCAAACCCTACCTGGAGATCCACATCGACCGCAAGGCCATCGCCCGCTACGGGCTGCGGATCGACGACGTGCAAACCGTGATCGAGATCGCCATCGGCGGCCGGCCCATCACGATGACCGTCGAGGGCCGCGAGCGATACCCCGTGCGGGTGCGCTACCCGCGTGAGCTGCGCAACACGCTGGAGACGCTGGGCGGCATCCTCGTGCCCGCGCCCGGCGGCGAGCAGATCCCGCTGCGACAACTGGCCACCATCGAGTACACGCGGGGACCGCAGTCCATCAAAAGCGAGGACACCTTCCTCGTGGGCTACGTGCTGTTCGACAAAAAGCCCGGTTACGCCGAGGTGGACGTGGTGCGGGCCTGCCAGGCGCACCTGGCCGAGAAGCTCGACCCGGCCCTGCCGGCGGGGATTCATTACGAGTTCGCGGGCACCTACGAGCACCAGGTGCGGGCGCAGAAGACGCTGGCGATGGTGATCCCCGCGGCCCTGCTGGTCATCTTCCTCATCCTTTACCTGCAATTCGGGCAGGTCTCCACCACCCTGCTGGTCTTCGGCGGCGTGTTCGTGGCCTGGTCGGGCGGCTTTCTGATGCTGTGGCTGTACGGGCGGTCGTGGTTCCTGGATTTCTCCGTCCTGGGGGTGCCATTGCGGGAGCTGTTCAGCATTCACCCGTACAACCTCAGCGTGGCCGTCTGGGTGGGGTTCCTGGCCCTGTTCGGCATCGCCACGGATGATGGGGTACTGATGACGACGTACCTGAACCAGCGTTTCGAGGCCGAGCGGCCC
>DSDH01000678.1 GCA_011055475.1 Phycisphaerales bacterium
ACCTTGGGCAGCAGCTTGTTCAGGTAATCCAGGTACCCTTCCTTGTCCGCGTCAAGAAACAGGATGTCGATGGGGCCGCCGATCTTCTGCACCGTCTCGTGGGCGTCGCCGAAGACCTGCTCCACTTGTTCGCTCACGCCGGCCCGCTTGAAGTTCACCGTGGCCAGATCAAAACGCCGACGGTCGACGTCGTGCGTGATGAGCCTGCCGCCGGTCTTGCGCAGGGCCAGGCAAAACCAGATGCCCGAATACCCGTTGCTCGTGCCGATCTCGACGACGGTCTTGGCGTTGAGGCTTTCGGCGAGAATGCGCAACACGCGCCCGTCGTCCGGCGAAACGTTCATCATGCCGCGGCCCTGGTTGCGGTACATGTCATCAAGAACGGCCAGGATGGTCTTTTCCGCCTCGTCCTTGGCCTGGGGCGTACCCGCGGGCGCCCCCTGCGACCCCCCTCCACCACCCAATGGCTGCATCCGACCCATACCGGGTCCCTGCGGCATCTGAGGGCGGGTGGCCCGCATCTGCCTGTACTCCTCCAACAGCTTGCCCATCGTCTGGTGATCGTTGGCTTCATAGGCCACGTTGAGCTGGTCGACCCATTCATCCATCCGGCCGAACATGCCCCCTGGTGCTCCTCGGGACGGGAACTGCGATTGACGTGCGCCCGGCTGGGCGATCACCGCCGCCGCGATCAGCAAACACACCAGGAATCCGACGTAGCGTGATTTGGTCATGGGTCTTCTCCTTGTCCAGAACGAAGGCAAGATTCAACTGCGGCGCCGGACGGGCCGGCGCCCTCCTGGAGACAGTGGCGGCCACGCTGCGACGGTAACCGACGGCCGGCGGCAACCGACCGGCGCGCAAAAAAAGGCCGGTGCAGAACACCGGCCTTGGCTTGGTACCGATCACTCGATCGTTAGAACTTGTACGTGTACGACAGCCCTGTCCAGAACTCATCGTTCTTATTGACCGAGTCGTCCATCGAGGTCTGATAGTACAGCGCCGGGGTGAACAACCCACCCGTCCAGGGGCAGCGCATCGGTGCTGCGACACCCCATACGACATGCGACCAGTCATGGTCGACATCCTTGCCATACGCGCCGTCGTTGTACACGACGTCCGCACTGAACGACAGCTTCTGGACGGGACCACTCAGCGGCGCGTCATATGTGAGCCCGAACACATGCAGGAAACCTGCCTCGCGCATCAGAGCATCAGGCTCACCTTTCGCCCGGACAACCCTGGCGATTGGAACTCCCCTGGTCGGCGTTGTGTAGATCAACTGATAGTGAGGCGTCATGCCGGCACCCAGCAACCGAGGCCAGGACAGGTCCAGATTGAACTCCTGCCGATCGCGCGCCTTAGTCGGCTCATCGGGGAAGGTGTACGAAACCCAATTGAGCGCATAGTTGACCTGCCCCGGATCGCCTTCCATTGTCGAGCCCTTGTAGCCCAGTGTGAACCGCCACTCCTCCCGGTTGACGGTGCTGAAGCTGGTGCTCCCGCCACTGCCGGCCCAGGACCCCCAGGCATTGAAGTACAGCCCGGTTCCCCAGAAATCCAGATCAATGCTAGGCTGCAGGGCCGCCTTGTCATCCAGCATGTCGAAACCTCGCCAAATGTACTTGCTGACCCACGTGGCATCGACCGTGACGCCCAGGTCGCTCCCTTGTGCCAGGACCGGCCCGGCCAAGAGGGCCACCACACAAAGAGTTAGAACCTGATTCCTCATCTGCAGTCTCCTTACACGTCTACCTTATTTCCACTCACTTGCCCGACCTTGTTGTTTTCGCCAAAAAACTATCCAAAATAACAAACATCCGGCGCGCCTGTAGACCGTTTCCACGGACGCCCGTATCTTAACTCGGCCGATTTCCCTGTCAACCCTAAAAAAAAATTCGGCAATGCCTGCGATCCTGCCGCCGATTCCGCGGGGCACGATACGTCAGGCGGGCCGCAGGAGGTAACCGCAGGCTAGGTCTGCTGAACCTCCTGTTTGGCTTGGCCGACCAGATAGAAGCTGCCGGTGATGCAAATCAGGTCCTCACGACTCAGGGCCTGGCGAGCGACCCGAATCGCCTCGCGCAGGGTCATCGCCGTCTGACACATTTTCCCGCAGATTTCGGTGTACATCTCGGCCAAATCGTGAGGAAATACCGCCTTGGGGGAATTACTGCGGGTGAAGATCACTTTATCGGCCCCATACTGCAACTGCTGGAGCATCCCACGGACGTCCTTGTCGTTGTTGCACCCGAAGATCACAATCATCGAATCGTAGGGGATATGCTGGCCGATGGCCTGCATCAGGGCCCGGATGCTGGCGGCGTTATGGGCCGTGTCGACGATGATGTGCGGATCGCGGCTGAGCACCTCCATGCGGCCCAGAAGCTTAACCTTGTGGAGTCCGCTGATCGCCTTATGGTCGTCGATCGCGTATCCCAGGGCCTTGAGCTTGTCGAGCATGGCCAGGGCCAGCCCGCAATTGATGGCCTGATGCTCGCCGGGTAGCGGCACCCGCAGGTGCTCGAAGCGACTTTGCGGGGTCGTTACGCAAATCCGGGTATGGGGCCCTTCCTCCCTGGACGACTCGAACCGGTAGGAAAAGTCGATATCTCGACCGGTCACGCTGAATGGAGCGTTCACCTGCGAGGCATGGCGTCGCAGCACCCGCATGACAGGGGCCTCCTGCTGCACCGTGACCACCGGCACACCGGCCTTCATCACGCCGGACTTCTCCTTGGCGATACTGGCCAGGTCGTTGCCGAGCAGGTTCTGGTGGTCCAGGCTGATGCTGGTGATGCCCACCACCGCGGGATTGACCACGTTGGTGCTGTCCAGACGCCCGCCCAGACCTGTTTCGACGATCGCCAGATCGACCTGCCGGTCCATGAAGTACAGAAACGCCATGGCCGTCATGATCTCGAAAAACGTCGGCGCATCCGAATCCTTGATCATCTTCTCCACGGTGGCGTGCACG
>DSDH01000160.1 GCA_011055475.1 Phycisphaerales bacterium
GGCTGGCGGCTGGGTATACCCCCGGAGCGCACTGACGGAGAATACGAACGGTTTTTGGAGGACAGGTCATGAAGGCCAGGCGACGCAGGGCATTCACGCTGATCGAACTTCTCGTCGTTATCGCGATTATTGGGATGCTGCTGGCGGTACTGATCCCGGCCCTGCAGTACGCCAAAGAGCAAGCCACCGGCGTGGTGTGCTTGGCTCATGTCAATGGGATCTCCAAGTCCTGGACGCTATATGCCGATGAAAACGACGCCAAGCTCTGTAATGGGCACGTGCCGCGACATGCCCAGTACGACAACTTAGCCTTCTGGTTGACGACGAGCGAGTTTAATGGACCCTATAAGGACAATGCCTGGTGGGTGGACCCGCCCCACAGAAGAGACGGTACGTACACCGGAGACCCAATCCCGTGTCCGCTGGAGGACGAAGCGGAAGGTATTCGCACGGGCGCGTTGTTTCCGTACACGGACAATCTCGATATCTACCACTGCCCCGGCGACAAAAACTACCTGCGTGCGACGGAGCGGGGTGGCAAGCGGAGCTACGCCATTACGGGGTTGATGAACGGCGAGCAGCCCAACCACTTCAAGTGTGTGCGAAAATCGAGCGAGATCGTCAATGCCAGTAATAAATACGTTTTCGTGGAGCACACCGATCCGCGCGGCTGGATTATGGGATCGTGGATCATCGACCCCTACAAGGAGCCTCCTACATGGATCGACGCCTTGGCCATCTTCCACAAGGACCGCAGCACGTTGGGGTTTGCCGATGGCCATGCCGAGAAGCATCGTTGGGTGGATGAGAGTACCCTGGCCATGTCCGACACCGGCGCGGGCAGCGGTGCTATCAATTGGGCGGCGGGCGAAGGCGAAGATATCCGGTATATGGTCCGCTGGTACGTTCCGGGCGTGCGGTGATCCGGCCGGTTGGACTGACGACAAACGATGAGGATGGAGCCCGATGGAGGAAATGGATTTTCGGATTCGCAAGCTGGGCGAAGCGCGCATCGCTTCGCCCGTTTCGTTGTCGCGCCAGGTGGGGGACTTTCAGGCGAACTACGTCTGTGACGATGAGCGGATCGCCTACCAGGTGGATACGCCGGCGGATCGGAGCGATCCACGGCTGTGGCTGGAGCGGGCCGGCCCGCGCGAGAAGATCTACTTCGACCCCGCGACGGTGCACGCGGCAGTCGTTACGTGCGGGGGGTTGTGTCCGGGCCTGAACACCGTGATCCGTGCGATCGTGATGGGCCTGTGGTACCGCTACGGGGTGCGGCGGATCACGGGGTTCCGTTACGGTTACCGGGGCATGCAGCCCGATCCGCCGTTCGGGGCGATCGCCCTGACGCCGGAGGACGTGGACAAGATCCACCGCATGGGCGGCACGATCCTGGGCTCGTCGCGGGGCTACGGCGACCGGACCGCCCAGATCGTGGACACCCTCCAGAGGCACAAGGTGAATCTGTTGTTCACCATCGGGGGCGACGGCACGCAGCGGGGGGCGTTGAGCATTGCCCTCGAGGCCCTGAATCGCGGCCTGGACCTGGCGGTGGTCGGCGTGCCGAAGACCATCGACAACGACCTGAGCTTCGTGGAGAAGTCGTTTGGTTTTGAGACGGCCGTGGCCAAGGCGGTCGAGGCGGTCACCGGCGCCCACGTGGAGGCGCATGACGCCATTCGCGGCGTCGGCCTGGTTAAGGTGATGGGCCGCCAGTCGGGCTTTATTGCGGCGCATGCGGCCCTGGCGAGCAACGAGGCCAATTTCGTGCTCGTGCCCGAGGTGCCCTTCGAGCTGGACGGCGACAACGGGTTGCTGGCGCACCTGGACAGGCGGCTGGAGGCCCGCAATCACGCCCTGATCGTCGTCGCCGAAGGGGCGGGGCAGGATCTGCTCGAGCGGCAGACGGCGATGGACCCCTCCGGCAACATCCGCCTGGGCGACATCGGGCTATTCCTCAAGGACCGCATCGAGGCGCATTTCGCACGGCATCCAGGCGGCGTGAACGTCAAGTATATCGACCCCAGCTATATCATCCGCTCACTGCCGGCCGATCCGAGCGACTCCATTTACTGTGCGCGACTGGGGACCAACGCTGTGCACGCGGCGATGACCGGGCGGACGGGCATGCTGATCAGTCAGATGTACGGCCAACTGGTGCACGTGCCGATCGAGATGGCCGTGAGCCGCCGTAACGCGATCGATCCGGATGGGGCGCTGTGGCGGGACGTCGTGGAGTCTACCGGCCAGCCGAAGCTGATGGTCAACGATTAGCCCGCCGTGCGCCATCGTTTCCCGGTGTGCCGGCCCTCGAATGACGAATGTTGGACCGAGTATCGCGTGGACACAGTCCACCCTACGCGCGGACGCGTAGCCGCCATCGTTGGGTGGCATATCCACGCTCGCCCCGACCCATCAGCGCCGGGTGGCATGCCCACGGACGCCCCGACCCATCAATTGCCGGGTGGCATGCCCACGCTTGCGTGGGCATGTCTTGGCGATACGGGGCGGTCGTCGCCACATGGCCACACAAGTGTGGCCATGCCACCCACGCTTAGAATGGTATAGACGAAACGAAGACCGTGCCGGGTGGGCTGCCCACACTGGGGGTGGCAGCCACTGAGCGCAGCGAAGTGGATGGGGCTCTGCAAGCGTGCCGGCATGGGCCATCCACTTCACCCTTCGGGTTCAGTGGCTGCCACCCAACGCAAGCCGCACGACCGCGGACAGGATGAACAGCCCGCAAGGCCAGGACAAGCCACAGAGAATCACAGAAACCACAGAGCACAGACGGCTCACCCGGTTGCCTCTGTGCCCTCTGTGCCCTCTGTGGCTAACCCCATGGTCCGCGCGGCACGGCCCACCCGACGCTTTTGCAGGCCCACCCAGCGTCATCCCGACCGGAGGGCCGAAGGCCCGCAGTGGAGGGATCGATTCGAACAGCCCTTCCACAAGGCACCCGACACC
>DSDH01000515.1 GCA_011055475.1 Phycisphaerales bacterium
GGACTTTGGACGTCGGACTTTGGACTTTGGACGTCGGACGTTTTCAGGATACGTTCGACGGCCGCCAGATTCGGTTCCACGACCGGCGGGGGCTCCCCGACCGCCCGCATCACGCTGGCGATGTCCTTGAGGCCGGAGCCGGTCGCGAGCACGACGACCCGTTCGTCGCGCCCCACGATCCCGCGTTCGATCCCTTTCAACAGCCCGGCGTAGGCTGCCGCCGCTGCCGGTTCGGCAAAGACCCCCACGCCCTGGGCCAGGGCCGGGATGGCGGCCAGGATTTCCTCGTCAGTCACGCGGACGTAGGCGCCGCCGGTCTCGCGCACCGCCCGCAGGGCCTTGTTGCGGTCCCGAGGCAGGCCAGCCACGATACTGTCGGCCACCGAGTGGGCGTCCACCGGCGTCATATCCCATCCTTTGATCCCCCGCTCCCAGGCGTCCACCAGCGGAGAGGATCCCGCCGCCTGCACGCCGATGATGCGCGGCACGCGCTCGATCCAACCCAGGGCCAGCAGGTCCCGCAGCCCCTTGTGCACGCCGCCGATGATACATCCATCGCCGACCGGCACGAGGATCACGTCCGGCGTATCCCAGCCCAACTGCTCGCAGATCTCGTAGGCGACTGTCTTCTTGCCCTCGGTCATGTAGGGGTTGTAGCCCGTGTTGCGATTATACCACCCAAAGGCCTCGGCGGCCGCGAGACATAGATCGAACGCCTGATCGTACGTCCCGTCGACCAGCATCACCGTCGAGCCATAGGCCAGCAACTGGGCGATCTTGGCCTCGGGAGCGATCCGGGGCACGAAGATGACGTTGTCCTGATCCACCGCCGCGCATAGGCCCGAGAGCGCTGCGGCGGCGTTGCCGGTACTGGCCGTCGTCACCACCTCGTACCCCAGCTCGCGCGCCTTGACCACCGCGATGGCGGAGGCCCGGTCCTTGAACGAGGCGGTCGGCTGGCGACCGTCGTCCTTGACCCACACCTGCTTCACGCCCAATTCGCTGGCCAGATCTGGAGCCGGATAAAGGGGCGTCCAACCGACGACGCTCAACGGATTGTTCGGATAGCAGAGCGCCCGCGCCGCGCCCGGATCGACGGGCAACAGCGGCAGGTAGCGCCAGATCGACCGCGTGTCATCTTCGTCCAGCCGTTTGCGGGTCACACGCTGGGCAATGCGTTCATAATCGTAGAGCACATCGAGTGTCCCATCATTGCCGTGCCTGGGACAGACGTAATCGACCTGCTCGACCGCGTACTCAGCCCCACAGATCGTGCATTTGAGACCCGCAACGTGATTCATCATATTGTGTCCTACGTCCTACGTCCTATGTCCTACGTTAGCTGGTGATCCAAGTGCCGGTTTTACCTCCCAATGCGTCGGCGATGCTCTTGGGGTCGGTGATCAGGGCCTGGCCCTCTGGGTATGCGTCCAGAAAGTCCAACATGGCGTCGATCTTGGGTCCCATGCTGCCGGGCTTGAAGTGGCCCTCGGCCTGGTAGGCGCGGGCCTCGGCCGCCGTCATCTTGTCCAACCACTGCTGGTCCGGTTCGTTGAAGTTGATGGCGACCTGGGGCACGGCCGTGGAAATGAGGAACAGGTCTACCTTGAGTTCCCGGGCCAACAGGCTGGTCGCGCGATCCTTGTCGATGACCGCCCGGGTACCGACCAAGTTTCCATCCTCGTCCCGGATCACCGGGATGCCGCCGCCGCCGACGGCGATGACGATGAAGCCCTGGTCGACCAGGGTCTGGATCGCGTCCAACTCGACGATCTCTAGCGGAATGGGCGAGGCGATGACGCGCCGCCACCCCCGGCCCGCGTCCTCGACGACACGCCATCCCTCGTCCTCGAACATTCGGGCCTTCTCCTCGCTCGTGAAACTGCCGATGCCCTTGGTGGGGTTCTGGAAGGCCGGATCGTCCTTATCGACCAGGACCTGGGTCACCACGCTGGCGATGGGCCGGTCGATGCCGCGTTCCTTGAATTCGTTGCGCAGGGTCTGGGCGATCATGTAGCCAATCGCCCCTTGCGTATCCGCGCCGATCAGGTCAAGGGGCGTGATGTGCAACTCATGCGCTGCCAACTCGTTCCGCCGCAGGATGAAACCGACCTGGGGACCGTTGCCGTGGGTGATGACCAGGTTCCAGCCTCGCTCGATCATATCGGCGATGTGTTTGCAGGTCTCCTGAACCGCTTGCCATTGCGAGGGTACGTCCTCGTGCTGCTTGTCGGCGATGAGCGAGTTACCGCCAATGGCGACGACCGCGAGCTTTGGTTCTGTCATGTGTTCTTTACTCCTTGTCTAATTCGTCATTCGTCATTCGTCATTCGTCATTCGTCATTCTATTGGTTAGGCCCTAGCACATTGTCAAGGCCATGACGCCTTTCTGTGCGTGCAACCGGTTCTCTGCCTGATCGAAGACCACGGAATTCGGCCCATCCATCACCGCGCTGGCGACCTCGACGTCGCGGTCGGCGGGCAGGGGGTGCATGTAGATGGCGTCTTCCCGCGCCAACCCCATCCGCCGCTCGTCGGTGATCCAATTCTGGTACTGATCCTGCAAGCGCTTCCCCTCGTCGGGATCGGCGCTCGTCATCATCGGCCCCCACGACTTGGCGTAGACGACGTCGGCGTCCTGGAACGCCTCGTCCATATCGTGCACGATCTCGAAGCCAGTCCGGTGCTTGCGCGCCTGGGCCCGGGCCTCGTCGACGATGTCGGGCATCAGGGCGAATTCCTCCGGGTAGGCCAGGGTGACGTCAAGCCCGAAGCGCGGCATCTGCAGGATCAGCGATTGGGGCACCGACAGCGGCTTGAGGTAGGAGGAGGCATAGGCCCACGAGACGAGCATCTTCTTGCCCCGCAGATCGCGGCCCTTCTTCTCGATGATCGTCATCAGGTCGGCCAGGCATTGGAAGGGATGGTAGACGTCGCACTGCATGTTGAGCAC
>DSDH01000307.1 GCA_011055475.1 Phycisphaerales bacterium
GCATGCGCCCGACCCCTGGCAGCCGCTCTACAGCCTGAGCTACTGGGCATCGGGGGGTGTTCCCGGCGGGGGGGTGATGGATATCGACTCGTTGCCGGGGGTGATCCACAGGGTGTACAGGCGACTCGAGATTGGCGTATTGCGCGACATCGGCTACACCCGTGCGGGCAAGCTCCTCGTCTTGATCGAGCCGAAGGGTACAACGGAATGGACGGTCGGCGAGTTCGAGACGATACTCTGGTCGGGCATGTCCGCCGAGGTGGGCGACTACGTGCGCCTGGGGCTCCACAAGGGCGGCGTGTTTCTCGATTGGATCGTTCGCAAGACGGACAACGACGGTTCGTACACATGGAAGATCCCCGGGGAAATCGAGGCCGGCTCAGATTACACCATGCGCGTGCAGTCGTATGAGAATAACGGCATCCGCGACTTCAGTGACGAAGCATTCTCCATAAGTGCTGCCCCCGTATTGGTCACCTATCCGTTTGCGCATGAGGAATGGGCGGCGGGCGACATCATGCCCATTACGTGGCAGACCAGTGGCGAGGCCGTGGGCCCGGCGGTGCGCATTGCGTTGCACATTGGGCAGTCCTTCCATAGCTGGATCAACCGGCGCACGGACAACGACGGCTTGTATAGGTGGATCATTCCCGAGGACACGGCGACCGACAGCCGCTACAAGATCCGTGTGCAGTCCTACGATGTCAATGAGCTGCGCGACTTCAGCGACGGGCGCTTCACGATTACCCAAGTGCCGCTCAGGGTACTCACGCCCAACGGCGGTGAGCATTGGCCCATCGGCACCACCCAGGCGATTACGTGGGAAAGCCCGGGCGGCGGCGTCGGCGACTATGTACGCATCGGATTGCACAAGGAGGGCGCTTTTGATCGGTGGCTCAACCTTCGCACCGAAAATGACGGCGAGTACCTCTGGATTGTGGCCGACGACCTCCTTCCACGACCCGATTACACCATCCGCGTCCAATCATACGATGACAACACCGTTCGCGACTTCAGCGACGGCAACTTCTCCATTACCGCCGCCCCCTGATGACAGAACGGCGATGGCGAATTTGAGCCCCGGCGCCAAGTGACCTCACTTCGCGTCGGGGCTCTCTACTTCAAACAAGGTGGCGCCGTTGGCTGCCCCTCTTTCCGCGTGCCCCGGATCCGCGCGTAATGAACCACCCCGCGCCGAGGGAACCTATGTGTAGGCCCCGAGTAACGCCGTGTCCTCGCCTGCATGGGCTCAAGAAGTCCTTGGTGCGACGTGGACGGCCGCAATGCAGGCGGGGACGCGGCTACGGGCGAGTCACGCAACGCATGTGCCCAGCGCCAACGCTACCCGCTTATCTGGCTTGATCTCGGGGCCGGGGACGGGTACTCTGGGCACGTTCGATTGACTGGGAACCACATCGAGAGGGCACGTGCTTAAGTCGGGGCCTGATATCCGCATGTGGCCCACCGGGATTCGGATTGATCGTAGCGTTTCATGAACAGGGGAGTGAGCCATGGTGTCCGGCGAATCGAATCATGAACACGAAACAACGGTACCTTGGTGGCAACCGGTTGTCTTTGCGGCGTGCGCGGGCGGCATGGCGTGGGGCATTCGAGGCCAGTACGGCCACGAGACGGGCGCGATGATCGCCGGGCTGCTGGTGAGCCTCACGCTGGTCTTGCTGCTGTGTCCGAGGGCATCATCGCGCCAGGTAGTCCGCGCGGTGGCGTGGGGCACCGTGGCCATGGGTTTCGGCGGCTCGATGACGTACGGTCAGACGGTCGGATTGACGCATAACCCCGAAATGGTTGGCCACGTGGGGGCGCTGATGTGGGGGCTGGCCGGCTTGGCGATCAAAGGGGGCCTGTGGATAGGTTTCGCGGGCGTGTTCCTCGGCATGGGGTTGAGCGGCGTGCGGTATCGGCCGCGGCAGATGCTGTGGCTCATGCTGGGCATCGTCGCCGCGTTCGTCGTGGGCGTGCTGGTGTTTAACAGCCCGTTCAACCCGCAGGAGAAGTCGCTGCCGCCGGTCTATTTCTCGGCCGATTGGCGCTGGCAGCCTGGGGCCGAACTGGAGCCGCGCCATGAGTGGTGGGGCGGCCTGTTGGTCGCGCTTGCGTTGACCATCGCGTATGCGGGCTGGAAACGCAAGGACCGGCTGGCGCGCAACATGGCTTTGTGGGGCATTCTGGGCGGTGCGCTGGGCTTTCCGCTTGGGCAGTGCCTTCAGGCGTACCACGCGTGGAACCCCGAGATCTTTCAGCAGGGCATCTGGCAGCAGCTCGACCCGCACATGAACTGGTGGAACTGGATGGAGACGACTTTCGGGACGATCATGGGCGCTGCGCTGGGGCTCGGCCTGTGGCTCAACCGCAGATCTATCGCGCCTGTCGCCGAGGACGACGAGGACCGGCCGGCGCCGGGGGTCCCGTGGGCTATGCTCGCCGTTCATCTTGTGCTGCTGTACTTTGTTGAGTTTCACTCGGTGTTCGTCGTGGACGTCGTCTACGACATGGGGGTGGTCATGGGCATCCTGCCCATGGTCGCTATCGCGGCTGGGGGCTGGTGGCCCTACGCCGTTGTGTTCCCCGTCACGCTGATGCCCATCGCTGGAAAGACGGTCGTACAGCTTGTGTACGAAGAAGAGGCCATCGGCCTCGCAGCCGGCTGGCTCGTGTACGCCGTGATCCCGCTGCTTGTCGCCATCGGGGCAGCGGCCTGGTTCTACCGCATGGCCGGGGTGGGGCTGTCCGCGCGAGCGTTGGCGAGCCGCGCGTTGTTGCTGTGCACGTGGCTGTACTTCCTGCTGAACTACGCGTTCTTCCGTTTCCCGTGGCCTTGGGCTGAGTGGACCGGCCGCACGCCCAACGGCATCGTCTTCACCCTCTGCACCTTTGCGCTCACCGGCCTGGCCGTATACCACCTGGTGCAGAAACAGGGGGAAGGGGCGCCAC
>DSDH01000262.1 GCA_011055475.1 Phycisphaerales bacterium
CTGCCGTTCTTTCACAAGATCGACGCCACCAGCGCCTACGAGTACCTGGAGAAACGCTTCAATCGTCCGGCCCGCTGGTTCGCCAGCGCCTCGTTCATCCTCTTCCAGATCGGGCGGATGGCGGTGGTCATGTACCTGCCCGCGTTCGCCCTGGCGGCGATCATGCCGCTGTCGGTCAGCCAGTGCATCCTGCTCATGGGCGTATTGAGCATTATCTACTGCACCTTGGGCGGCCTGGAGGCGGTCGTGTGGACCGACACCATTCAGAGCTTCGTCCTCATGGGCGGGGCCTTGCTGAGCCTGATCCTGATCGTGCATCGCGTGGAGGGCGATCTGGGGAGCCTCGTCTCACTGGCGGCGTCTGAGAACAAGTTGAATCTGGCGAACTGGGATGTCTCGGCGGGCAGCTTCGCCACGACGGCCCTGTGGGTGGTCGTCCTCGGCGGCATCGGACAGAGCCTCGTGCCGTACACCTCCGACATGGCCGTCGTTCAACGCTACATGTCCGTGCCCGACATCGGACGGGCCCGACGGGCGATCTGGACCAACGCCGTGGCGATCATCCCTTCGTCCATCCTGTTCTTCGCCGTGGGCACCGCCCTGTTTCTGTTCTACAAGACGCATCCCGGCCGCCCGGACCCGACCTTCAAGGTCGATGCCGTGTTTCCGCTGTTTATCGCACGGGAGCTGCCGCTGGGGGTGGCCGGTGTGGTCGTCGCGGGCATCTTCGCCGCCGCCCAGTCGACCATCTCGACGAGCATGAACAGCACGGCAACCGCCCTGGTCACCGATTTCGTGCGGCCTTTCCATATCATCCGGTCCGAGCGGAGTTACCTGCGCCTGGCCCGCATGATGACGCTCCTCTTCGGGGTCTTGGGAACGGGTCTGGCCTTGGTGTTCGCCTCGGCGGATATCAAGTCGTTATGGGATCAGTTCATGAGCATCCTGGGCCTGTTTGGCGGGGCCATGTGTGGCCTGTTTTGCCTGGGCATCTTCACCACCCGCGCCAACGGCCCCGGCGCCGTCATCGGCGCCGTCTGTGGCGCGGCGGGCCTGTTTTTGGTGCAGCACTACACCCAAGTCCACCTGCTGCTGTACGCCACCGTCGGCATCGTGTTGTCCTTCGCGACCGGGTACCTGGCCAGTCTGCTGCTGCCGCGGCGTCCCCGCGACATCGAAGGCCTGACCATCTACACCCTGCACCATGCACACGGCCCCGATGTCACATCCCCTGCACGGAAGCCGTGAGCGCCGACCGACAACGGGGAGTGCTGAAGGGCCCGTTGTTGATTCATACGGCCCAGGAATGAGGGCTGACTGGCTGTGGAAGATGCGGTGTAGACCACCACTGATCGTTCAGAAGGCCTGCTGGAAAAAAGTCGCCACCCGGTGCGTGCATCGAGCGGTTTATGGTATAATAGCCGGACCCAGAAGGGCAAGAGGGCAGTCATGATCGACGTCACTGTAATGTTGTTACGGGTCTTGTTTTTGGAGGATTTACGATGAAGAGGCTAGCATTCACGATTACCGCCCTGTTTGTTGTCGGGATCGCCTCGGTCCCAGTGACGGCCCAGGAATCCGGCTCGTCCCGCCGCCCCATGCGGGCGCGGCTGTATGGTGATTGGCAGGTCAAGGTCGCGTTCGGAGAACGCCAGATGGACGCGATTCTGTCGTTCGCCAGAGACAACGAGGGCCACCTGACCGCCCAGTGGATCAGCCCGTGGGGCGTGACCGATCTGAAGGACGTCACGCTCGAGGAGAACAAGCTGAGCTTCGTACAGGTGGTTCGGTTCGGCGACAACGAGTTCACGTCCAATTTCACCGGCACGATCGACGAGGGCAAGTTGACCGGCGTTCTGATCAGCGACCGGGGCGAGTCCGCGGTCGAAGGCCAGCGCGCCCCGCGCATCAGCCGGGCCGTCGGGAACTGGGCGATGACGTTCAAGATGGGTGAACGGGACGTCACCGCGACGCTCGTCATCCGGGCCGACAAGGAAGGCACCCTGAAGGGCGAGTGGCAAAGCCCGTGGGGCGAGCACGAGATTGCCGATCTCGCCTACGAGCGAGGCACGCTGAGCTTCACCCGCAAGAGTACGTTTCAGAGTCGTCAGTTTGAATCGCGATTCGAGGGCACGCTCCGAGGAGACACGCTCTCCGGCACGATCACGTCCGAGCGGGGCGAGATGACCGTGGAGGGCACGCGGACCGGCGCGCCGCTGATCGGCACGTGGAGCCTTGAACTGGCGTCCGAACAGGGGGCCCGCAAGCAGCGACTGGTCGTCCACCCGGATATGAGCGGCCTGTACGGGACCATCCCCGTCGAGAAAATCAGCCTGGAAGACGGGAAGGTGACCTTCAAGCTGGTCCTCCGATTCGGCGAGCGGGAGTTCGAGATGAACTTCGCGGGCACGCTGGAGGATTCGAAGCTGGTCGGCGAGATGACCACCTCGCGAGGCGCAACGAAGGTCACCGGGACGAAGGTCGTTCGCCCGATGCAGTTCTTCCGGCGGCCGGGGCCGAATCCCGCATAGCCGCCTGTTGAAAGAGGCCATTGCGTCCGTCACCCCCGACCGGCCTGTGCCGAGTCCCGGCGCGAGCGACCCCGGAATACAGGTGTGGTGCGCCAACGGGGTACGTGCGCAAGGAAAGAGGGTGCTGGCCGGTTTGATGCGATCGGTGACGGTTTCGCCACGTGGGGTGGATCGCGCACGCTGAGAAAAAACGCTTGACAACACGAGATCACGGATGGGAGGATGTGGACGGCGCGGGGATACAAGTGTATGTCCCGCCGATCTACGTGGAATGTCATTTCTGAGGGAGGTGAGGGACATGATGGCTCGACTGTGCGTTCTTCTGTGTGCATCTATCGTGGTGTTCTGCGGGTATCCCGTCGAAGTTCGCGCCGAGGAGGTCACGGACCAGGGCGTTCCGTTCATGACGA
>DSDH01000650.1 GCA_011055475.1 Phycisphaerales bacterium
AGTTCGGCCTCGATCGCCATGGTGCAGAGCCTGGCCGGCAGCGGGGCCTTCGGCACGGAGTGGGAGAACGCCCTGAACGTGGCGATTCCGTTCGTGCTGGGGGCCAACATCGGCACCACGATCACCGCGCAGCTTGCGGCGCTGCGGACCAACGTCACTTCGCGGCGGACGGCGTGGGCCCACACGATGTTCAACGTGATCGGATCGCTGGTGGCCTTGCCGTTGGTGTACACGGGTCTGTTCGGGCGGGCCGTCCACGTGGTCGCCCCGTGGGAGCTGAGCGCCAAGACGGTGATCCCGACGATCGCCGTGGCGCACACCCTGTTCAACGTGGTCGGCTCGGTGATCTTTCTGCCGCTGGCCGGCTGGCTGGAGCGTGTGGTGACTCGCACCGTCCGACCCCGGCGTGGCGAGGCGATGGGGGCGGCCGTGGTTCTCGAACAGCACCTGCTGGATACGCCGGTGCTGGCCCTTCGGCAGGCCCGGCGGGAGATCGTCCGCATGGCTCGACAGGCCCAGGAGGCCGTGCGCTGTGCGGTGACGGCGCTGATGGACGGTAGCCGTAAGCAGATCGAACAGACGCGGAAGCTGGAGGATTCGGTGGACGATTTTCAGACGCTGATCACTTCGTACCTGGTGGCCTTGTCGGAGCGGCAATTGGACGACGCCGTGAGCCGCGAGTTGCCGGTGCTGCTGCACATGGTCAACGACCTGGAGCGGATCGGCGACCACGCGATGAACGTGGCGGAGATCGCCGAACGCAAGGTGGAGCACAACCAAACCTTCAGTGAGGCGGCGGTCGCGGAGGCGCGCGAGGCGATTGCGGAGACCGAGGCGATGTTCACGGCCATGATCACGGCGCTCGAGAAGGATGACATCCAGCAGGCCCACCAGGTGCTGACTCATGAGGGGCGCATCAACCGCTTGCAGGTTCAACTCCGCCGGCATCACGTGTGCCGGATGACGGACGGGGTGTGTACGGCCGAGACGGGCATTATTTTCATCGACCTGGTGGACAATCTGGAGAAGATCGGCGATCACATGACGAATATCGCCCAATCCCTCATCGGGGGGGCCCAGTGGTTTGGGATCGAAGGCAACACACTCAGTGGGGAGTTCGAGGCGATCGACCAGTAGGCCCGGCGCGGCGGGGTCCTGCATTGGGAGGGCGTCGAGGCGCACCGTGTGTGTTTTCGGGGGCTCAGGGGGCTTTCGCACAATCCTTATCCGTCGCTAATGGTTCACTAACCGGCCCTGCGTACCTTGGGGATGGAGGCTTACCATTCCACAAGACGGGTTCAGAGGGAAAGGGCACAAAGGATGGCGACACGAGAACAACGCAAGGGGCTTGGGACGTTTCTGGGGGCGCTCGTCGTGGGGGGGGTGCTGCTGGCGGTGACGCTGGCGGCGGCCCGCCACGCGATCGCCCAGCCGAATCGGTTGAACATTCAGGGCTCGACGACGGTCGGGCCGATCGGCGACGCCTTTGCCGAATCGTTCAAGCGCCGGTATCCGTCGCTGGCGATCAGCATCAACAAGACGGGCAGCGGCGACGGCGCCGCGGCGATCGTCGACGGGCGGTGCGAAATCGCGATGATGAGCCGCTTCATGAAGGCCACGGAGTTCAAGCGGGCGGTGGTGAACGACGTCTTCCCGGTGGCCCACGTGGTGGCGATGGACGGGGTTTGCGTCGTCGTGCATCCGTCCAATCCGGTGAAGGCGCTGACGACGGCGCAGGTCCGCTCGATCTACACCGGCGAGGTGACGAACTGGCGTCAACTGGGGGGTCCGGACATGCCCATCGTCGCGGTGAGCCGGGATACTTCCTCGGGCACCTATGAGACGTTCGACGAATTGGTCATGCAGAAGCAGAAGATGGCCGCCGGCGTCGAGTACGTCAGCTCCAATCCCCAGGTGCATGCCCGGGTCAGCACGACCGGCGGCGCGATCGGGTACGTGGGACTGGGTTTCCTGGACAGCAAGGTCAAGGCCCTGACCATCGATGGCGTTCAGGCGAGTCGGTCGACGATCGCTTCGGGCAAGTATCCGATCAGCCGTCCGTTGTTCCTGTTCACCAACGGCTATCCCAAACTCGGCTCGCCGGCTTTCGAGTTCTGTACGTTCCACCTGACCGAGGAAGGGCAGGAGATCATCGAATCGAAGGGCTTTATCCCCTTGACGCGTTACTGATAACGGGGCTCGGCGCCGCGGGTCACCCGGCGTTTTGGGTGACCCGGCGGCAAAGCCCCTCCATGTACTTTGCTACGGCGCGGGCGTAATCGCGCCAGGAAACCTGCCCTATGGCGTTGGATGCCGTATCCAAGGACGTGTCGATGCCTTTGCCCTCCGAGGGAAACGCCGGGGGGCTGGCGCGTCCTCTGCTCTTGACGCCGGGCCAGGACCTGAAGGGCTACGTGCTCGGTCACCTGGGCCGGGCGGTGCTGCTGGCGATTACCTGCGTGTCCGTCGTGGCCGTGCTGCTGATGTTCGTGTTCATCATCGGAAAGGCACGGCATTTCTTTATGCTGTCCGATCTGGCCGCCTCGCTGTCGCGGGTGCGCGAGTTTCTGACGAGCACACAGTGGTATCCCGAGGCCGAGCACGCCGAGTTCGGGGCGCTGGCGCTGATCGTCGGGTCGTTTTACGTGACGACCGTGGCGCTGGTTCTGGCGGTGCCCGTGGGGCTGCTGGCGGCGATGTTCCTCAGTGATATCGCCCCCTTCGGGGTGCGGTCCTTCTTCAAGCCGGTCATCGAGCTGTTGGCGGCGATTCCCTCGGTGGCCTATCAGCCTGTTGAAAAAGTGTCACCCCGGACTTGATCCGGGGTCCACGCTCAACGTGTGGTGTGTTCTCTGCACGCAAAGCGTGGATTCCCGCCCGCCAAGGCGCGTCGTCGACTTTCGCGGGAATG
>DSDH01000567.1 GCA_011055475.1 Phycisphaerales bacterium
GCGGCGCCCGATGCCCGGTTCGTATTCATGCACATCTGCTATCCGTACTACGAGGAGATCCTCTCGGTCGCCAAGCAATGGGCCAATGCGTACATCGACATGTGCTGGTCGTGGATCATCAACCCGATCGCGGCCAAGGATTTCCTGAAGAAGTATCTCGTCACCGCCCCGGCCAACAAGGTCCTTGTCTTCGGCGGCGATTATATCCCGGTTGAGCCCGTATTGGGGCACGCCATGATCGCCCGCCGGGGCATCGCCCTGGCCCTGTCGGAGCTGGTGGAGGAAGGCTGGCTGTCACTATCCCAGGCGATGGACCTGGTTGACCCCATCATGCACGAAAACGCCCGGCGGATTTTTAACCTCGAGGCCAAATCCAAACGCCTGCGCCAGGCCCCTTGGGCCACCGGTCAGGCGTGAGGGGCTGAGCCTCTACGGAACACGCGGTTTGGTCGCCGAGTCCGGCTGGCTCGACGATGAACTCGAACCCGATCCGGACGGCGGCGGCGGGGGGGTCTTGGGCTTGGGCGCCTCGATCACGATGCCCAGCTTGCCGAGCTCGTACGCCACCTCGGGCTGACGGTGATCCATCGCAAAACTCTGCCGCAGGTATTCCTCGGCTCGCCGGGCGTCCTTCTGCCCCAGGTAGTACATGCCGAGCTGCTTGTAGATGAGCGCAGACTGAGGCCAGCGACTGCGACCCGACTGCAGCGCCTCCAGGGCGGCATCGTTGAGCCCCTCGGCCCGAAACGCCTTGACCAACTGTTCCAGTTCGGCGGGGTTGGCTGCCTCGCGGACGAACGTGCGGATGGCTTGGGACGCCTCGGCCGGACGTTTGCGGTCGGTCAACAGCCGCACCATCGCCGCCCGGGCCGGCCAATGCGTCGGCGCGATCCGCGTAACGACGTTGAAATGGTACTCGGCCTGGTCCCAGAGCCCTTCATCGCGGTAGATCTTTGCCAGCTCGTAATGGGCCTGGGGATTCTCAAACCGCTGGTCAATCGCGGCCCGCAAAGCCACCTTGCGATCCCCCGCCGGAATGCTGGGGTCCTGAATCGGCCCTTTTTGCGTTCCGCTGCACCCGGCCAAAAGGACCGTCAAGGCCAGCCCTGTGATCATCGGCATCCGTGTCATTTCAGCCTCCCTTCCGCGACTGTGCCGGCGTATCCGGCGTCCGGTCCGATCCAGCGCGTATTGTGGCGGGGGCCGTAGGGGTTTTCAAGGAAAAAACACGCGACATCCTGTCCCTCCCATCACGACGCCCCAACACCCGAAAAGTCTTTCGCGTTCCGCGGGCCGGTCGTATAATCGCCGCGAATCGGAAAGGGCGTGGTTAGGAGACGCACGTGCGAGCACATGGACGAACCGCCGGGTACTCGACGCTGCTGCTGGTCGCGGCGATGGGGGCCGCGCTGCCCGGCTGCGGCGACCCGGCCGAATCGCCGCGTTTCACCAAGGAGCAGATGGAGGCCCTGCCGTTTCCCCAGCGGGCGGACCTGCCGGCGCCCTCCGGAGGCATGGTCCTGTCCGTTGATGACGAGACCATAACCGTCGGGGAGATCATCGAACCGTACAGCGAGGCGCTGGGCCAGCTCGCCGCCGAGAGCGGCTACGACGCCTTTCGCCTCAGGGCCCGGCCTCGGCTGGCCCAGGTCGTTCGCGATCGCATCATCGACATCCTGCTCTACCGTCGGGCCCGCAAGGCCGCGCCCGAACGTGTTGAAGAGGCTCTCGAAAAGGCCGTCGAGATGGAGGTCAATCGCTTCGTGGCCAGTTACGGCCACAACTATGCCGAAGCCCAGAAGGCCATCGCCCAGATGGGCCTGGATTGGAAGGGCTACCGCGAGTACCTCAAGCGGCTGCTGCTCGTTCAGTCGTATCTCAGCACGGAGATCAAGGATGATCAGCCCGTCTCACACGGCGAGTTGGTGGCGTACTACGACCGCGTCAAGGATGAGCGTTTTTCCTGGCCGGGTGAACTGCAATTTCGTGTCATCGACATCCAGCCCGATAAGCTCACCGACGACCAAGTCGACGCCGCTGCGGGCCGAACGCGCGAGCAGGCCGCTCTGGCCTTCGCGGAGGACCTCTACCGCAGGATCATGGCCGGCGAGGACTTCGCCGAGGTAGCCAAGGCACACAGCCACGGGCACCGCGCGCCCCTGGGCGGTCTGTGGCGGCCGGTCATCCCCGGTTCGGATTCCCTGGCGGCGCCCTACGACGCCCTCCAGGCCCGCGCCGAGGCGATGCAACCCGGACAGATCAGCGAGCCCTTGGCCGTCGACGGCCACGTGTTCCTCGTGAAGGTGGAGACGAATCAGCCCGGCGGCGTCAAACCGTTCGCGGAGGTCCAGGACGTCGTCGAACAGGAGGTCCGCCGACTCAAGCAACAGGAGAGCTACAACCGCTTCGTCGACAAGATGCTGCGTAAAGCGGAGGTCTCCAATGTGAATCAGTTCGTGGACTTCTGTGTGGACCAGGCCTATCGCCGATACGCCGCCGCACCCCGGTCCCAGGTTTCACCGTCGCAGGAAGGCTCATGACCGCCGACGTCCCCGTCCTAGTACACGGCATCGACTTGGTGGATTTCGCACGCATCGAGGCGATGATGACCGAGCACGGCGAGCGTTTCCTCAACCGGGTGTTCACGCAGCGCGAGCAGGACGAGGCGCAGGCCCGACGCCGGCCCGTCGAACGCCTCGCCGGGCGTTTCGCCGCCAAGGAGGCCGTCTTCAAGCTCATCGGCACGGGCTGGCGGTCCGGTATGGCCTGGACGGAGATCGAGGTCACCAACGGCCCGCTGGGCGAGCCGGTCGTGCACCTGACCGGCCGAGTGAAGGAACAGGCCGCGGCGATGGGCATCGCACAAATCGCCTTGAGCATCACGCACACCGCCGATTTCGCCATCGCC
>DSDH01000131.1 GCA_011055475.1 Phycisphaerales bacterium
GGCCAGCACGATCCGCGAGGCCCCGACCTGCAACTGCACCCCCAGCGGGTCGAACTCGTAGGCCCCCAGGTCCACCGCCGCCGCCCCATCCTGGTCGCTGTCCACCACCCGCGCCAGCCGATCCGCATCCAGACCCGTCAGGCCACCGGGCACCTCCGCCGTCCCCGCATCCAGACACGGCGACGCCGCCGACAGGTGATAATCGCCGGACGCGACAAACAACGGCTCGGCGTCGATATTCCCCGAACCCGTCGCCCCCGGAAAACAGCAATGGCTCACCACCGCCGTGCCATCGAAGAACAGCTCCCCCTCGTTGCCCCACAGGATACTGTTGGCGATCGTCCCGTCGCAGGCCCGGATGACCCCCTCGCTGATCCCCCGGTTCGCCACGAACGTACAATTGACGATCAAACCGTCGCAGTTGTTCAACGCCCCGCCCTGCGGCGCCCGATTGTCAATAAACACGCAATTGGCGATCTTTCCGGAGCATCCGGCCAGGGCGGCCCCATAGGTCGCATAGTTGTTCTTGAACGTGCAGCCGTTGATCAGCCCGGCCCAGCCGTGAATCGCCCCGCCGGCCGCCTGCGCGGCGTTGTTCATGAACACGCACCGCACGATGTTGCCGGATGCCCCGTTGCCGCGCACGGCCCCGCCCGCGTCCGGAGAATGGCCCCCATGGATCCGGAACCCCGCCAGGGCGCAACCCTGGCCCTCGGTGCCCGCGAAGGTGACAACGCTCCCACCGGTGCCGCGGAGCCACAGGCTGGTCTTCTCCGGATGCGCCCAGTCCGTCGAGGTGACCAGGATGTTCTTGCCGCGAAAGTGGATCGCCTCCTGGTAAGCTCCCTCCGCGACGACGACCGTGTCACCGTGCACGGCCGCGTCGATCGCCGCCTGGATCGTCGCGTACTGGCCGGGGACGTGACGCTCGGCCGCCATCGCCGCCGCACAGCACACCCACAGCCCCCCGATCACCGCCGCCTTGCAAATACCCCGAGCGTCCATCGTCGCCTCCCGACCGCGTGCGCGGCCTGTCTGTACCACACAACAAGAGTCATCATACCATGATTGCTAGGCCCGGCACAACCCCCGACCCGCGCCGATTTTGGCGACTTCCCGGCGGCCACGACCTGGACGCGGACCGCGGGACACTGTAGAATGGAAGGGCGATGATCGCGAAATGGATATCTGGGTATCTGTTGGCAGGAATGGCGGGCCTTGTGTGGGCCCAGCTGGCCATACCCAGGCCGTCGGACCGGCCGTCCCCCTGGCAGGACGGCAGATGGCTCTGGACGCTCGGAGAGCCGGTCCTGGCACCCGTGGACCCACCCGACGATCACCGTTATTCGGTCAAGGATCCCACCATCGTGCGCCATGACGGACGGTGGCACCTGTTCTGCACGGTCCGCAGCGAAAAGCGCTCGCACCAGATCGAGTACCTGTCGTTCGCCGACTGGCCCCAGGCCAACGCGGCCAAGCGGCACGTGCTGAACCTGACCGACGGCTACTACTGCGCCCCACAGGTGTTTTATTTCACGCCACACAAGACGTGGTACCTTATCTGCCAAGTCAGCGATGAGACGCGCAAGCCCGCGCTGCAACCGGCCTGGAGCACGAACGACCGAATTGACGACCCGGCGGGCTGGACCCGACCCGTGCTGTTGTATGAGGGGCACCCCGACAACGTCTCCATGTGGATTGACTTCTGGGTGATCTGCGACGCGACGCGGGCCCATCTGTTCTTCACGTCACTGGATGGCCGGATGTGGCGGGCCGAGACGCTCATCGCCGATTTCCCTCGCGGCTGGTCCCGTCCGCAGGTCGTCCTGCGGGGCGATATCTTCGAGGCCTCACACACCTACCGCCTGAAGGACCGGGACCAGTACCTGGCGGTTGTCGAGGCCCAGGCGGACGGCCGGCGGTACTACAAGGCGTACCTGGCCGATTCACTCGATGGGTCGTGGCGGCCGCTGGCGGCCACACGCGAAAAACCGTTCGCCGCACCCGTCAATGTCCTGCAGAAGCCGCACTGGACCGATTCGTTCAGCCACGGGGAACTGCTGCGGGATGGGTTCGACCAGACACTCACGGTGGACCCGGACCGGCTGCAATTCCTCTTCCAGGGCGTCAGCGACGCCGACAAGGCCGGCAAACCCTACGGCCAAATCCCCTGGCGTCTTGGCCTGCTGAAGTCGGCCCTGCCCTGAGCCCCCCACGCGGAGACGAACATGAGGATAAGCCGCCCGTCGATTCCCCGCGCTGCCTTGTTGTGTGCGATGACCGTGTATGCGCTGACGGCCGGCCCTGTGCGGGCCGACGTCGCGCAGGCCGACGACACCGAACCGGTCTACCTCTACGATTTGCGTTACGCCACCGGCGGCGATGCCCGTGACGCCGCCCACGTGCTTCGGGCCTGGGACCACGCCCACACCATCGCGGCATTGCAGGGTCTGGCCAATCGCCAGGCCCCGCGCCTGTACCTGCTGGCGGTTATGTCGCAGGTCCGGCAAGGCCAATGTATCGACGCTTACTGGCTGGACTACCTGCGACGGACCGGTGTCGTGCCGGCTGATCGACCCGTGAAGACCATCGACGACATCGAGACCCTGGTGCAGACGTTCCGCCCGTTTGTCCGCGGCGCGGTCGTGTACGATCCGAACGTCGCGGCGACCAGCAACGTCGCCTCCACCGTCGCCGGGGCCGATGACCTGTTGCCGATCCGTTACGACCTGCGGCCGGGCAGCCTGTATCAGCGCCTGGTACAGGATGGCCCCAGGCTGCCTGTGCGGGTATGGTTGGTTCGACCAAATGGCCGATCCCTGTTCACGGGCAAGGGCACGATCCCCGACACCCCCCTGCCCAGCACCGGCTCGGCCAAGTGCGATGCGTACCTGTGGATGAAGCA
>DSDH01000021.1 GCA_011055475.1 Phycisphaerales bacterium
ACAGCAAGGAAGGGTGGAAGGAGAATTACGACGCGATGCTGGACCTGTTCGGCGAGATGATGGGCGAGACGATGGGCGGGGCCGACTGGGCCGAGGTCCGGGATCTGACGAACGAATCCATCGACGCAATGGGCGACAATGTGGCCTTCTCGATGTCCGCGCGGCGGGGCACACCGCCGTTCGCTATCACGGAGGTCATCGATTTGGCCGATGCCAAGGCCTACCAGCGGGTGCTGGACAAGAGCATCGAGCTGATGAAGCAGGGCGTCTACGACGACCTTTACGGATGGATGGGCTTGGACACCAATTTCGAGTACACGCCGGGTGTGGCCGAGTTCCGCGGCGTGCGTATCGACGCCATGAAAATCTCCTTCGACACATCCCAGAAGGATGATCCGGCCAGCCAGGCGATTCGCGCGATGTACGGCGACGGGTTGGAAGGGTATGGGGCCATCGTCGGCGACAAGTACGTGATGGCGATGGGCGGCCGCGGACAGCGAGGCCTGGAACGACTGATCGGCCGCGTCCAGGGCGGCCGCAGCCGGGGGATGGGCTCGGAGATGGAGCAGGCCCTGGCGTTGGTCGGCGGACCGGAGAAGAACGAGTTCGTGATGACCCTGAACATCGTTCGGCTCATGCAGATGGGCATGGCGTTCGCCCAGCGGGTCGCCCCCGAGGACGCCGAAATCCCACGGATCGACGCCGAGAGCCGCAGCAACGTGGTCGTGGCCGGCCGGTCGAGCAAGGCCGGTCGCGTGGAGCTGGATATTATCGTACCCAAGGCCCACGTGATGGAGGTCAAGGCCGCCGCCGAATCCATGGAGGGCGCCAAGCCCGCCGGTGAGGCGAGCGACCAAACCAAACCCATCTGAGTGTTCGGACAATCCGATGCGTCAAGGGGCGGCGGTCCGCCGGGCGGCCGCCCCTTTGGCTGCGCCCCGGTCGTGGGTTGTGGCCGCCGCGGCACGGGCGTATAATGCGGGGCACGGAACGGGTTTATCAGGGTTCACAAGCGAGTAAGGAGAACGGCCATGCTTTATCGTCTCATCGTTTTCTCATGCGTCTTGGCGTGCGTGGGTCTCGGCTGCCAGACCCCGTCCTCCCCCGATACGACCACGGAAGCCGACATGAACAAGCCGGTGATCGCGCCGGGGGTGGCGGTCACGAAACTGGCGGGGGATTTCCGCTTCACCGAGGGTCCCGCCGCGGACAAGGACGGCAACGTGTATTTCACCGACATCCCCAACAATCGGATCCACCAGTGGTCGCTCGACGGCACGCTGAGCGTCTACAAGATCAACACGGGCGGGGCCAACGGGCTGTTCTTCGATGCGGGGGGCAACCTGGTGGCCTGCGCGGGCGGCAACCGGATGGTCGTGATGTACCCGGCCGACGGGGGCACCACGCGCGTCTTGGCCGATGCCTACGAGGGCAAGCGGTTCAACAGCCCCAATGACCTGTGGATTGATCCGAAGGGCGGCGTGTACTTCACCGATCCGCGGTACGGCGGGCGGGATGGCATGGAGATGGAAGAGCATGTGTACTACATCTGGCCGGGCGGGCGGGGAATCGTCCGCGTGATCGACGACATGACCCGGCCCAATGGGATTATCGGCACGCCGGATGGGTCGTTATTGTACGTCGCCGATCACGGCGCGGGCAAGGTGTACCGCTATCGGATTCGCTCGGATGGGTCACTGACCGGCAGGCAGTTGTTCGCGGAGGTCGCGTGCGATGGGATGACGATGGACGAGCGGGGCAACGTCTACCTGACCTCGGACGCGGTGGTGGTGTACAATCCGGCCGGCACCTTGCTGGCACGGATCGAGGTGCCGGAACGCCCGGCCAACGTGTGCTTCGGGGGATCCGAACGCATGACCCTGTTTATCACGGCGCGGACCAGCCTGTACAGCGCACCGATGGTGGTTCGCGGAGCGTACTGAAGCGCCGACGAAGGCGGGAGCATGGAATCCTTTGTGTGTGACCTGTTGTGAGGAGCCTGTGATGAGAACGTGGACGATCGGATGGATGCTGGTGGCGTGTGCGGGTTGGGCGGCGGCCGAGGACGTGGTCGCGCCGGGCGCCGAACTGGAGCTGCTGAGTCGGGGGTTTTCATTCACCGAAGGACCGGCGGTCGATGCCGAGGGGAACGTGTACTTCACGGACCAGCCCAACGACCGGATTCTGTGCTGGGACACCGAGGGCATTCTGACGGTGTTTCTCAAGCCGTGCGGGCGGTCGAACGGATTGTATTTCGACAAGGAAGGCCACCTGCTGGCCTGCGCGGATGACAAGAACGAGCTGTGGCGGATCGACAAACAGGGCCGACACGTGGTGCTGGTCAAGGACTACCAGGGCAAGCTGCTCAACGGGCCCAACGATTTGTGGATCCGGCCCGATGGCGGCCTCTACTTCACTGATCCCTTCTACAAGCGGCCCTACTGGAACCGCGGGCCGAAGGAGCAGGATGGCGAGTGCGTGTATTTCCTCTCGGCCGACGGCCAGACGCTGCGGCGCGTCGCCGACGACCTGGTCCAGCCCAACGGCGTCATCGGCACACCCGACGGCAAGACGCTGTACGTGGCCGACATCCGCGCCGGCAAAACCTATGCTTATGCGATTCAGCCCGATGGCTCGTTGACGAACAAGCATCTGTTCTGCGAGCTGGGCTCGGACGGCATGACCATCGACAACGAGGGCAACGTGTATCTGACGGGCCGGGGGGTGATCGTGTTCAATGCCCAAGGCGAGAAGATCCGGCAGATTGACGTGCCCGAGCGCTGGACGGCCAACGTATGTTTCGGCGGCAAGGACATGCACACGCTGTTCATCACCGCCAGCCGCGGGCTGTACGCCATCCGCATGCGGGTCACGGGCGTACGGTAGTCCGCGTGGTAT
>DSDH01000332.1 GCA_011055475.1 Phycisphaerales bacterium
AAGTGAATCCCGGTGGACCCGGTAGCGATACAAGGGAGTGCTCAGATGTTCGATCTCCGTCACTTCCGCAATCCGCAGACACAGATCGTAATCCATGGCCAACGGATAGGTCTCGTCAAACCTACCGACCTGAGCGAACACCTCCATCCGGATCAGCCGGAAATGGAAGGTCATGAAATCGAGCAACATGCGGTCTTTGGAATAGGGAATCTGGCATCGCCGTCCAATTCCCCGCCGCTGGCCGTTGCCGTCGATCACCACATGATCCGTGTAGACCATGCCGATGTCGGGGCGGCTTTCCAGAACGGCGGCCGTTTCTTCGAGTGCCGTGGGTTCGAGCAGGTCGTCGCTGTCGAGAATCCCGATGTAGCGACCCTGAGCCTCGGCGCAGGCCCGGACCAACGACTGAGCGTGCCCGACGCGCTCGCCGCCGAAGAGTCGGAAGCGAGAATCCATTTCCGCTATCTCCCGGGCGATTTCTTCCGAGTTGTCGGTCGAGCCGTCATTCCAGAGGATGACCTCCCAATCGGTCAGGGTTTGCAATTGCAGGCTTCGCAGAGTCTCTTTCAGAAACCCTGCCCGGTTGTAATAGGTGGTGACAATGGTCACGAGCGGTTGCATGTTGTCTCCTTCAGGTGTTGATCAAGACGGTGTTCGTCGAGCGAATGATGATGTTTCCGGCCACCCCATCCATGAACACGAGGCTGCCGGACTTGTCGGTGGCGCTGATGCTCTCCTGGCCGGGCGCTGCGTTCATGCGCACCACCTGACCGGACTTGTCGGTGAGCCGGATCTGTTCGGCGGCGGTGGTGGAATCGACGAGGATTTCCTGGGTGCCGTTGAGCCCCCAGATGTGAACCTTCTCCCGACCCTTGGTGGTATCGATGAGGATCTTCTGCCAGCGGGAGCGGCCCTTGTCGCACGAGAGGATGTGGACCTTCTCCTTGTCCTGCCAGGCTTCGAGGATCACCTGCTGGCGGCAGAGATCGGTGAGCTGGATGCGGGCGCGGGAGCCGACGATCTGCGAGGCAATGTCGAGCTGGTCACCTTTCTCGGCGTCCTTCGTGCCGCGCCGCAGGGCGTTGCCGCTCTGCATCTCCGGCTTCACCTTCCCTTCCATGGTGAGAATCTGTCCGGCGCGGTCGATGATGCGCAGCAGCTCGTCGCCGTCGCGGTCATCGGCCAGGATGGTGTGGCCGGTTTCGGTCTTGAGCAGGACTTTCAGGCGCGGGCAGTAATACGGCGGATGGCCGTGGTACTTCTTGTGTTCGAGATCGTCGTGCCGGTTGGCCTGATGCTCGACCTTGTCCTCGCAGTCATGGCAGAAGGCGCTCTCGCAGGTGCGCTTGGATTCTTCGGGCTGTTCGCCGGGGTTGCTCTTGGCCAGCCAGACCCCGGTCCAGATCGGATACTGGACGCCGCCGCCTTCGAACTCGGCCCAGACCGAAGCACCTTCCTCGGGGACCAGGAACATGCCGGTGTCGTCGTTGCCGCCGTAGGGAAAGCAGGGCGCGGCCCATTCGGACCAGTTTTCCCGTCCGCTGCCGAGCACGGCGGGGATTTCCAGCCGGACCCGGCCGAGGCGTTCGGGATCGTTGTTGTCACGCACGAAGGCCCGATACTTGCCGTACCAGCGGTTACGGTAGCGCTCCTCTGAATGACGGTCGCGGGTTTCAAGCATGCTCCGCCTCCCGTTTTCGACTGGCGTCCCAGGCCAGCCAACCGCCCAGGCGAACCGCCCAATACATGACCTGCCGTTTCCACAGAGGCACGCCCAGGGCCGCCATCAGTTCGAGAAAGACGCGGTCGGCCGCAAGCCGCGAGACCTTGCCGGTGTGGTAGAGGTAGTCGTGAACGACGGCCGCCGGGGAATACCGCCCCCAGGGCGGCACCACGCGCCAGAACAGGCGCGGCACGGAGGCGAAGTCGGTCTCAAATCCGGCGGGCACTTCGATGATGCGGCCAGCGCCGGTACGGACACGGAACGGCTGGGTCAGTCTGGCGGTCATTCCATTGGGCAGGATCTCCACCCGAAGCGGCCCGGAAAGACCCAGCGCGGTGCCCGAAAACAGGGGCTTGGCTTCGGAGCTCATGACCGCCACCTCGCCTTGCCCGACTGGCGCACATCGAGATGGACCAGGAGGCATAGACGCCGATGCCGCCCTCGCGAAAGAGCGGAATCTCCTCGGCGATGACCGCCAGTTCCCCGGGCGAAACGCCTGCGGGACAGCTCACGTCGGCCGCCATGCCCAGCGTGTGAAAACTCTGCTCCGCGCCGCCCACCGCCTTGTTATGCCGGTTGCAGCGGAAGCCGCTGGTGATGGACAGCGGTTTGCCGACGCGGTCGCGCAACGCCTGCAGGGCGTCGACCAGGTCGGGATGGACCGCAGCCGAATGGCCGCAGCAGTTTTTGCCCTTGCAGGCGAATTCCGAACGGTTGAAATTCTTGCTGAGATCACCCATTGCCGCCTCCTTGTGTGACCGCGCCGGAATCCGCGTCGATGGTCACCATGGCTGGCGGCTCGTTTTGCGGCGTGGGCGGGGCCTCCTTGTCGTTGGGTTTGCCCTGGGACTCGGCGGACTTGTCGCCCGCTCCCTTGCCGAGGGCGTTCTTCTTGAGTTTGAGTTCGCAGAGATAGCCTGCGCCGCTGATGCTGTGGCGCACCGAGTGGCAGTAGTAAATGCCGGAAAACTTCCGTCCCACGCCCTTGATCTCGACGTTTTTCTTGGCGCGTAGCTGGGGAATGCCGATGGTGGCCGCATCCGCCTCGACCTGGCGCAGCTCGGCCTCGCGAAATTTGCCTTCGGCGCTGTCCTGGGCGGGCTCCTGGCGCGGCTCTTCGTGAAAGCCTTCGGAACGGTCGAAGCTGGGCACGATCTGCCCCG
>DSDH01000605.1 GCA_011055475.1 Phycisphaerales bacterium
CTGGACTTCTGCGGTGTGTGGCTGCTGGATTCGGGCGATCCCGGGTACGATGACGCGTTCGATGTGGTGGATGACAACGTCATCGACCTGAAGGACTTTGCGGTCTTGGCCGCGTCGTGGGACCTGCCGTCGAGCGAGGAGAGTGATTGGTACTACCTGCACGATGCCCTGGGCAGCGTGCGGATGGTGGTCGGGTATGATGGGCAGACGGTGAGTGTGGCCAACGGCTACGCGTATCGGCCGTTCGGGGGCTGCCTGCGAGGCGAATGTCGTGAAGGACTGCATGGGGGCACGAGGTTCAGCCGGCCCGGCCCGCGTCAGTGGCGTGGACGCTGAGTGTGGCCAGATGCTCGCAGACGCGGCCACGGACCCAGACCGGTCCCCCCATGCCGCACAGCCGTCGGTAGAGCTCCAGGTGATCGGGGAAGAAGGTCACCTCGGCCAGCCCGGTGGCGTCCTCCAGCGTGACAAACCCCATGTAGCGGCCATCGGTGGTCCGGGCCCGGCGGGCGGCGGCGATCCACCCGGCGACGGTGACCGCCCGGTTGCGATAACGATCCAACTGCCCGGCGGGCACATACGCGGCGTTCAGCAAGCGGCCCGGATGCATCGAGAAGGGGATGCCCGTGGCCCACAGCTCCGCCGCCAACCGCCCGGCCGGCTCATCATACCGCCGTTGTCGCCGTGAGGGCTCCGGCACCGGGTCGAACAACAACCCCTGGCCCGGCGCCGCCGGCTCACACGCCAGCTCGGCCAGCATCGCCGAGCAACACACCCCCAAACCGTCGCAGGCCCCCATGCCGATCAGGGTCGCCAGTTCCTTGCGCCCGCATCCCGTGCGTCGGCGCAGGTCGGCCAGGTCAGTGAACGGTCGTTGGGTCAGGATCCGCTCGATGGAGCGGCCGGTCAGGCCCTTGACCAGCGTCAGCGGAGCGCGGATCGCGGGTCCTTCCAGGGCCCACTCGCGGCCGCTGTGGTTCACGTGACAGGGCCGGATACATACCCCGTGCCGCACGGCGTCCCAGACGTATACCCGCATCGGGTACATGCCATGGTGGTTATTGAACAGGGCGCAATAGAACGCCTGGGGCCAATGCGCCTTGAGATAGGCGCTCTGCCAGGCGATATGGGCATAGACCGTCGCGTGGGCCTTGCAGTAGGAATAGGCGGCGAACCGCAGGATATCGTCCCAGATCTTCTCGGCCGTCTCGCGGTCGATCCCCTCGTGATCGGCCTTGTTGTAGACGAACTGCTGGTACTGCTCTTGCAGGCGGGCAGGAGACACGCGCTTGGAGACCTCGCTGCGGAAGCGGTCGGCCTCGGCGACGGTGTAGCCGGCGACCTCGACGGCCAGCTTCATCACATCCTCCTGGTAGAGCATCACGCCGTAGGTGTCGGCGAAGACCTCTTGCAGCTTTGGATGCAGGTAGGTGAAGGGTTTGTGATGGACGTGGCGGTCGATGTAGGCGGTCTTCATGCCACCGGCCGCCGGTCCCGGGCGGATCAATGACAGGGCCACCGCCAGGTCCTTGCGGTGGCGTACCCGCAGGCCCCGCAGAAGCTGACGCATGCCCGGCGATTCGCACTGGAACACGCCAAAACTGTCGCCCCGCGTGAGCATCTGCGCCGTGACCTTGTCGGCCGGGTCGAGATGCTCGATATCGGGGGCGGCCAGGCCGAGATGACAGACGGTTTCGTGGACCGTGGACAGGGACCGATTGCCCAGCAGGTCGATCTTGACCAGGCCCGCCGCCTCGGCGGCGTCCTTGTCGTACTGGGTGACGACCACGCCCTTGGCGGCCCGCTCCAGTGGCGCCAGCCGGGCGACGGGCTCGGGTGTGATGACCAAGCCGCCGCAATGCACGCCCAAGTGACGGGGAATGCCCATCAGACGCTTGGCCAGGGCATCAAGCCGTGCATCATCCGGTCTATGAGGGGCGGGCCTCCGTGGGCCTGAGGGATCGAGACCCAGGACCCGGGCGGCATCCCGCCGAGCTCCCCGCCGTCGATAGCGGTTGATGTTGCAGATCATGGCCACGTGGTCATCCCCCCAGTGATCGTAGCAGAACCGGATCACCTCATCCCGCCGCCGCCAGCACAGATCAACGTCGATATCCGGGCAATCGGTCCGGCCGGGGTTGAGGAACCGTTCGAAGTAGAGGTCGTGGGCGATCGGGCAGACACGCGTCAGCCCCAGGACATACGACACGAGCGAGCCGGCGGCCGAGCCACGGACATCGACGGGGATGTTCCTCGAGCGTGCGAAATCGATGATCTCCCTGACCACGAGAAAGTAGTCACTGAATCCGCTCTGACGGATGGCGTTCAGTTCGTGTTCGAGCCGCCGCAGGACCTCCGGCCGGATTCGACCATAGCGTTGGACCAGGCCGCGGTGGCACAATTGGCCCAGGAGCCGGTCGGCCGTCGTGCCCGGCGGCACCGGTATCCGTGGCAGGTGGCAGGGCTCATCGAGCAGATTCCACGTGCACCGCTCGACGAGATGCATGTTATTGCGCAGCGCCTGGGTGTTGAAACGCCGTTGGAATTCGGGTTCCGGCGGCATGGCCGTCAAGATCGGGGCATCCGAATCCCGGTTCAGCCCGGTTCCCATCACCCGGATGCGGTTCATGAGCCGGGCCGTGGGCACATCATCCGGGTCGAGGATGGTGATGTCCATCGCGGCGAGGTCGTGGCCGGGGATAAACACGCGGTCCGGGCCGAGAATCGCCTTGAGACGTTGGGCCAACGCAGGATCGTGGCCCAACGCGATGAGCCCCCGTGCATCCTGCCGCAAGGCTGTGAACAAGCAGAATGGGCGGTCCAGGTGTCGGGCGGTGGTGATGCGGCACAGATTGCCATAGCCGGTCCCGTCCTCGGCCAG
>DSDH01000609.1 GCA_011055475.1 Phycisphaerales bacterium
ATCCCGGCGGACAATCCTTACACGCCGCTGATCGCGGCGGCCGACGCCATCAGCGCCTCGCGGCCCGGCGCCCGGCGCGAGACGCTGGAGCGCTACATCAAGCGGCTTGAGAAGCTGGAGGAGATCGCCGGGGCCTTTGAGGGCGTGGAGACCTGCTACGCGATCCAGGCCGGCCGCGAGGTGCGGGTGATCGTCGACGCCAACAAGGTCGACGACGGCGTGGCCACCAAGATCGCCCGCGACATCGCCAAGAAGATCGAGGAAGAGATGACGTACCCCGGTGAAATCAAGGTCACGCTGTTGCGGGAGGTCCGCTGCATCGAGTACGCTAGGTAACCGCGGGCAAGCGGGATATAATCTGAGGCGGGTCGGGTTCCATGAAAATCAATTTGCTGTGCATCGGCGACATCGTGGGTCGACCCGGCCGACACGTGCTCTCGCAGCGTCTGGCCCAGGTGGTCCGCGAGCACGCGATCGACTGCGTGATCGCCAACGCGGAGAACGCCGCGGGCGGGTCCGGCCTGACCCCGCAGATCTACGACAAGCTGCTCAAGTACGGCGTGCATCTGGTGACGCTCGGCGATCACGCCTACCGCAAGCGGGACATCATTCCGACGCTCGAATCGGCCTCGGACATCGTGCGCCCGGCCAACCTGTCGCCGGCGGCGGCGGGCAAGGATTTCGCCCTGTATCAGACCGCCAAGGGGCCCACCGTGGCGGTGGTGGCGCTGATCGGGCGGATCTTCATGAAGCCGACGGACTGCCCGTACGCCAAGATCGACAGCCTGCTGCCGCGCTTGCAGCAGTCGGCGGATATCCTCGTCGTCGACATGCACGCCGAGGCCACCAGCGAGAAGGTGGCGATGGGATACTACCTCGACGGGAAGGTCAGCGTGGTCTTCGGCACGCACACGCATATTCAGACGGCCGACGAGCGGCTGCTGCCGAAGGGCACGGCCTACATCACCGACATCGGCATGACCGGGGCCCACGATTCGGTATTGGGTCGCCGGACCGAGTCGGTGATCCGCGCCTTTCGCACGCAGATGCCGTATCCGTTCGAGGTCGCCACGGAGGATGTGCGGATGACGGGGATCGTGGTCACGGTCGATACCCAGAGCCGTCGGGCCGAGCGGATCGAACGCATCCAAGTCCTGCATCCCGAGCCGGAAGGGCCGAGCTATGACAGCGACGACGGCCGACCGGAGTACTTCAACGGTTTCTGACGTCTGACCGCCGGGCCCTGTACAGGAGCGCCATCGTGCAGGAATTCAACTCATTGGACGAGGTGCTGGACTTCGCGATTTCCATGGAGTACGTCTCCTGTCAATTCTACGTGGAGCTGGCCCAGCGAGCCGACCGGCCCGACGTGCGGGATTTGTTTCGCGCCCTGGCCCGCGAGGAGGTGCTTCATGCCGAGCGGCTTGAGGCGATGAAGGGCCGATCGGAACGGCCGATGGGCGATTCGTGGCCGGCGGTTCCCGTGGGCGGCTACGTCGCGGCGGCCTCGGTGGAGGGCCTGAGCTACGTGGAGGCGCTCAGGCTGGCGGTGGACAAAGAGAGGGGGTCGTACACGTTTTATCGGCTGTTGGCCTCGAGCATGGACGACCCGATGCTGAAGGGACTGTTCGGGGAGCTGGCTCGGATCGAGGCCGAGCATCGCGACGTGTTCCAGCGTCACCTCGACGCCCTGTGCATCGGGGGGAACTGACGCACCATGGGCGCTACGCAAGATCAACACCATCCCCTGTCGGCGGCCGGTTCGGACCGCCGGGCACTGCCGCAGATGCGGCTCAAGTTCATTGTGTGCAAGGTGTTGCAGCGCGAGGCCTATCTGTGCGCCGCCCGTTCGCCTCACGTGGTGGACGTCCACCTCATGCCCCAGGGTCTGCACAACGAGCCCGACCGCCTGCGCACGGAATTGCAGCAGGCGCTGACCGGAACGACGGACGTGCAGGGCCGAGGGTACGATGCGATCCTGCTGGGCTACGGATTGTGCTCCAATGGCATCGTGGGGCTGCACGCCGAGCAGCGGCTGGTGGTGCCGCGGGCGCACGATTGCGTCACGCTGCTGCTGGGCAGCCGCCGACGGTACCAGGACTACTTCGAGTCGCATCGGGGCGTGTACTGGTACAGCCCCGGCTGGATCGAGACGGGCACACAACCCGGCCGCGAGCGTTTCGAGGCGGCCCTGGAGGAATACACCCGCAAGTACGGTGAGGACAACGCCCGCTACCTGATGGAGGTCGAGGCCTCCTGGATCCGCGAATACGCCTGGGCGACGTACATTGACTGGGCGTTGCCGGGCAGCGAGACCTACAAGGAGTACACCCGGCGGTGCGCTGCGCATCTGGGCTGGAACTACGAAGAGCTGCCGGGCGATCCGGGCCTGTTGCAGCGGCTGGTGAACGGCTGTTGGGAGGACGATGACTTTCTGGTCGTTGAACCCGGCCGGGTCATTGCCGAGGACGTGACCGGGCCGGGGCTGATCTGCACACAGCCCAAACCGCCGCCCGGACCGGAGCCGACCTGATGGCGCTGTTGACCGTCGGCCTGATCGGCGTGGGGCTGGCGATGGATGCGCTGGCGGTGTCCGTGGCGACCGGCAGCGTGTATCGCCAGATGCGCATCCGGCACGCGGTGCGAATGGCCCTGTTCTTTGGGGCGTTTCAGGCGGGGATGCCGCTATTGGGCTACCTCTTGGGGGCGTCGGTGCGGGCGCACCTGGCGGCGTGGGATCACTGGATCGCCTTCGGTCTGTTGGGATTCGTGGGGGGCAAGATGATCTACGAGGCGTTCCAGATCGAGCGGGCCGAATCGCGATCGGCGGCGGGCGATCCGGCGAGCCTGGTCGTGGTGCTGGGGCTGAGTCTGGCGACC
>DSDH01000697.1 GCA_011055475.1 Phycisphaerales bacterium
AACTCCGACCAAGTGCGGATCTGCTCCTTGTTCGGATACGGTTGCGACATGCCGTCCGGCCGCGGGTCCAGCAGATTGCCCCAGATATTGGCCGCCCCGCCGGCCATCGTCGAATGCCACAATCCCCGGCGGGTCATCTCGAAATCGTAGTCCTTGTCGGGGTAAACGTTTACCCGCACGCGGAACCGGTCTTCAAAGAAGGTAGGCTTATCCGGAAATTGCTCGATGCCTTTGACGTACGTGTCGTAGGTGGGTCGATGCTGCTGATAGGAGGAATAATCCAGGCCCTCGTATATTTGCTCCAGGTCGGGCGCGCGGCCGCCGAGCAGATGGGGCCAGCCCAGGTGCTCGTGCATGTACGCGTGCCATTGTCGCAGGTCCTCGGGCCGGACCCATTCCTGAAGATCAAAACCGTACCCCATCGACCAGCCCGGTAAGGGCCCCCATCGCGCGCAGATGTATCGCTGGAGTCGTTGGTCCACCTGTCCGTTCAGACCCCACCGCACGGGCGTCATGCGTCGCTGTTCATCGCCCCAGGCCCAGATATGCACCATGCCCCCGGCGGCGTGGACCTTCTCCAGCAATACTTCGAGCACGTCAAACGTTCGCGGGTCCGGATTTGGATCGGCGGGCAGTTCATCAGACCGGGTCTTGTCCAAATCGAACCAGCGACACAAGACCGCGATGTGAAACCCGTTGAACCCGTGCTCGACGAGGAACTCCTGAATGTCCGCGTCGATCCGAGCGGGATCGCGAGCCAGCTCAATCGGGTCGTAGTACATCACCAGTTGCGGCACAAAGGCCTCGCCCGTCCCCAGCCGGCCCCATTTGCCGCCGAGATTCGTCACAAAGCCGGCCACGCCTGGATTCGGGAGCACATCGACACCCCCCGTAAGGCCGTTCAACTCCGGATCGTCGCTGGCCGTGGCGAAACGCCACGGTCCCGTCTCCGTCCCGGTGAATCGAAGCTTCCACGTGCGGCCGCCCTCATAGAACAGCTCGGTCTCGATCCGCCGACCCGTCGGCTCATGGATAAAGGCGGCCCTGGCCACCAGATCAAAGGGATTGCCCACGCAGGTCAGGTTCTCGAACTCCCACTCGACCGGTTCCCAGAGTCGGGCCTCCTTGGCCTGAACGGGCCGGCGGCACCCGCCTGCGATCATCAAAGCACAGCACCAAAACATAAACGTCGTTTTTCGCATGCGTCGGCCCCTTCATCGTCGGTTGCACGAACCACAACAACATATCCCCTTGCCGGTCTCTCTTCAAGGCTGTTACGCATCGAGGGCCCGGAGCCAAGCCGAACCCCGGCGAACAAGGTCCGGCTCCGAGGCGTAGAATCGGCAGACGATGCGTTCGATACGTTCCAGCCGAAATCGGCCATCCGGCCGTCCAGACGATGGGAGGCGCCCAAAATGAATACCGCACCGCGATCACCGGGTCTTTTCCTGCGTAACAGAGGCCGCGTATGTCCGTCTGGAGATTTGCCGGAAAGAGAATTGCCTGATTCTGGTGGGCGGTGGTATGATATTGATCGGCAAATCGGCGCGCCCGGCCCGATGGCGCGACCGGTTGAGGAAAGGATGCAGCCATGAAGAAGGACTTCGAGCATGCCCTGCGACGGGCGCGGATTCGCTGTGGCGTGAATCTCTTGCTGGAATTAACGTGGCGGGTGCTGGCGGTGGCGGGCATCGCGGCACTTGGCGTGGTTCTGCTCCATAAACTTCTGGGGCTGGCGCTGGTCCAGCCGGTGTCCGGCTGGGTGGCCGCGGTGTTGGCGGCGGCGGTGCTGGCGACGCTGTGGTGGTTCAGGAGACCTACCCGGATGGAGGTCGCCGTGCTCGTCGACGAGCGTCTGGGTCTCAAGGAGCGGTTCAGCAGTTGTCTGGCCCTGGCCGGGCGGGATGACCCGTTCGCCCAGGCCGCCTGCGCCGAGGCCCGCCTGCGGGCCCAGGACGTGACGATTGACAAGCAGTTCCCCATTCGCCCCGATCGGCGGTGGACCTACGCCATCGTGGTCTGGGCGGTCGTGATCGGAACCGGGTTATGGCTGCCGCGGAAGGACCTGCTGGGTCGCCTGCACGCCAAGGAACAGGAACAGAAGGCCGTCGAGGAACGCCAGGCCGCACAGACCGCGATCGTCGAGACCGTCAAACCCCTCGAGCAGGCGGCACGCCAACTGGGCGACGAGAAGCTGGCCCAGGAGCTGGAGGAGCTGACAAAGCAGGCCGAGGCCCCGTTGCAGCCGCCCGAGCTCAAGCGGCAGGCTATCCGCAAGCTCAACAGCCTGGCCGAGCAACTCCAACAACTGCAGGCCGATCAACAGATGGCGTCGCTCGATCTGATGCAAGAGATGTTCAAGCAGTTGCAGCCGGCGCCAAACGACGCCTTGCGGCGGATTCAACAGGCCCTGGCCAAGGGCGAGTTCTCGCAGGCGGCGGACCTGCTGAGACAACTTCAGGAGCAGATCGAGGCGGGTGAACTGAGCGATGCGCAAAAGGCGGAACTGTCGGCGCAGTTGCAACAGATGGCCCGGCAACTGCAGGCCCTGGCCGATCAGAAAAGCCAATTGGAGGCCGAATTGCAGAAGCTCGGCTTGGACAAGTCGCTGGCCCAGATGAACCCCGCTCAGCTTCGCCAGGCCCTGGAGAAGATGAACCTCAGTGAAGCGCAGATCGCCCGACTGGTGCAATCGGCCTCGGCGTGTCAGGGAGCCGGGCAGCGGGCCGGACAGTTCGCCCAGGCGCTGAACGCCGCGGCCGCGGCGGCGACGATGACCGGCGACGATCTGGCGGCGTTGATCGGCCAGGCCGCCCAGCTCGGCGACTTGGCGGATCAGATGCAACTGACCGAGGCCATGATTCAACAGCT
>DSDH01000582.1 GCA_011055475.1 Phycisphaerales bacterium
ACAGATACTACCGATGTTCAGACCGTCCACCGGGCCTTCCAGTGGGTGCTGGACCCGGACGGCGACCCCAACACGCCGGATCAGCCCGATATCGTGAACAACTCGTGGGGTTTCCCCGATCCGGAAGGGGCCTGCAGGCGGCTGTTTGAGGAGGACATCCACCTGTTGCAGGCCGCCGGTATCCTGCTGGTGTTCGCCGCCGGCAACGATGGCCCCTCGGCCTCCAGCGATGTCAGCCCGGCCGGTTATCCGGGTGCTTTGTCGGTAGGGGCCGTGAATGACGAGGCGGCCATGGCCCTGTTCAGCAGTCGCGGCCCGGCGTCGTGCAGCGGCGAGTTGTTCCCCAAGCTGGTGGCGCCCGGTGTGGATGTGCTCACCACAGATGTAACACTGGGAGGGGTCTTCCCCGACTCCTATGCGTACGTGACGGGGACATCGTTCGCGGCCGCCCATGTCAGCGGAGCGCTGGCGCTGCTTGCCGGAGCGTTTCCCGACGCCGACCCGAACGAGCTCGTGCAGAGTCTCTACGAGACCGCCGACGACCTCGGACCCGTCGGTCCCGACAACGACTCGGGTCATGGATTATTGAACGTCGGGCGGGCCTATGAGTGGTTGATGACCTCGCGATTGACGGCCGACCTGGACGACAGCGGCGGCGTCGATCTGGCGGATCTGCGGGCGTTCGCACAGTCCTGGTGTCGGCCGGACTGCCCGGCGGATTTGAATCGTGATGGTTATGTAGACTTGGCGGACTTCAACGACTTGGCGAGGCAGTACGGACATGTCAGCGAGCCGTCCGAATGAGTCAGCACGGTCCTGGGCCCGATGCGGCCCGGCGATGACAAATACGCGGCTTTGGAGAGCCGGGGGCGGAGGCGTGTTCTGCACGTCGCGTCGCGTCCCGGCCCTGTCGTGGGATCGGATCGCTCATACGGGCCGTGGGCCTCCGCGGATCGCCCCTGTGATTGAGATGGGAGAAACAGCCAATCCAAGTGAGGGAGAAATCGGATGAGAATAAAATGGTTATTAGAGATCGGTATCCTGGCAAGCGCCGGTGCGGCATTTGCCCTGCCGTCCCTGGTCACGGATACCGTCCCCATCAACACACTTCTTGTGGCCGATCCACCGCCACCATTGGGACTGGGATCGGGAATCGACAATGTGGGTTGGACACACGTCAATCCGTTCGTCGACCACGGCATCGGGAACTATGACCTGACGCTGGCCAACGGCGGCATCCTGGGCGTTGACCTGGTCGTCACGGCCGACTTCATTCTCTGGGATGGCGACCTGAACAACTTGGACAATGACGTGGCCTCCGTGTTCTTTGAGGACAAGAACGGCGACACCCTGACCATCCCGTTCCTGTCCAGCGGGGTCAACAGCCTGTCGATCGATCCGGCGGTGTTGGGCCTGCTGCACGAAAGCACGGCGCAGATCATCTGGACGCCGGGGAACGATTTGTCTGATCTTTCGCCGGATGACGCCTATATCTACTCGTCGGCCCTGACCGTACGCTATGACACGGATCTGGTCGTCGCCGGGGCAGGGGCCCAGCCGATCCCCGCGCCGGGGACGCTCGTCCTGGCGTCGTTGGGGTGCAGCTTGGTGGGGTATCTGCGGCGCAGACGCGCCTTCTAGACTCTTGGCTACAGCACGATCGTATCTGGAGGTCGCAGCGGTGAGGATTCCGCTGCGGCCTCCTTCCTGGATATGTGATTCAGCCGCCCCAGTCGGGGCCGGCGTATGTGAACATGCGAGGTGACCCTTGTCTCGCCGAGGTTCCGCGATAGCAACCGCCGCGGTCGCGTGGCTCTTGAGCCCGATGGCCGGGTATGCCCAGTTGACATCGGCCGACCTGGAGGTCCTGCGCCACCAAGCCGTCCAAGAGGGTTGGACGTTTGAAATCGGTCCCAGCCGCGCCACGGAGACCCCGCTGGAGGTGCTTTGCGGTGCTCGGCCCCCGCTCGATGCGATCCCCCTGGCCGCGGGTGCGACTTCCAAGCCCCCCGCCCAGAGCGGGGTGAACGTCTATGCGGCAAGACCCCTGCCGAGCGCCTTTGACTGGCGTCAGGTGGTCGATCCGCCGCCCATCCGCAGCCAAGGGGGCTGCAACTCCTGCTGGGCCCACGCGGCCATTGCACCGGCTGAGTTTGCCATCCTGATCCGCGACGGTGTGCGGCTTGATCTGTCCGAGCAGTGGCTGATCAGTTGCAGCCAGGCGGGCTCGTGCCAACTCGGCGGCTGGCATGAGTGGGCCTTCGACCTGTTTCTGCCCGACCGGGCAACGGACCTTTGCGGTCAGTCCGGACTGGTGCTCGAGAGTGATGCCCCCTATCTGGCCAGCGAGGGCGCCTGCGATTGCCCCTATCCGCGCCCCTATTTCATGGACGGTTGGGGGCGCATTCCCGCGGACGTCGCCGCGATCAAGTGGCACATCTACCACTATGGCCCGGTCGCCACGGGAGTGCATGCCGGTGCGGCCTTTCAGGCCTACCGGGGCGGCGTCTTCAACGCCTGTGCCCAGGAGCCGATCAACCACGCGGTCGTGCTGGTCGGCTGGGACGACACCCAGGGAGGCGCCGGCGTATGGATCGTGCGCAATTCGTGGGGCGAAGACTGGGGCGAGGCCGGATACATGCGGATCGAATACGGTTGCTCTCAGATCAACAACTTGTCCAACTTCGTCGATTATCGAGGAGGCCTCGTGTTTGACGTTGATCCGGCGGATCCCTTGGTCTTTGAGATGCCGCTGTCGGACCCGCCGGCAGCGTGCCAAACACTGACGATCTCTAATCCCGGGCCCCTGACTTTGCAGTGGCACGCGGTGTCGGACCGTGACTGGGCGGTCCTTTCGCCGTCATCGGGCGA
>DSDH01000088.1 GCA_011055475.1 Phycisphaerales bacterium
CCTGCAGGCGCGGATCGCCGTCGAGGCCCGCACCACGGTGTACGAGGTCCGCAGCGGCAAGTACAAGCCGGATGAGCCGATCAGCCTGTATTTCACGGTGCGGCGGTACCCCCGCCCGCACGAGCGGTTCGACGCCGTGCGGTCGTTTGAGTTGCAGTGCCGCATCGCGGAGGACCTCATGGCCGACCGGGTGTTTCCCGGCTTTGCGGCCCCATTGATCAACGCGATCGCCCAGCGACGATAAGGCGGTTTCACACGGGTGAACGGGAGGTTGGCATGACTGTCATCGCGCCGTTGAGTCGGTACAAGAGAGGAAACTTCAAGATCGTGATCGCGATTCTGCTGGGGGCGGCCGCCTGGATGGCTTATGACGGCTATCTCAACAAGGACTGGATCGCCAAGCACACGCGGGAGGACGGACGGCCCGATTCGGACCTGACGATCAACCGGGTGGCGCCGCTGTTTCTGGCGCCGGCCGGCGTGGCGTTGACCGTGTGGTTCGCCCTGGTCCGCGGCAAGCGGGTCGTGGCCGACGACGAGGGCCTGGTGGTTGGCGGGCGGCGGATTCCCTATGAATCCATCGAGGCGATTGACAAGACGTACTTTGAGAGCAAGGGGTATTTCGTGGTGACCTACCGCCGTGAGGGGGGCGGAACCGCGAAGATACGTCTGAACGACCGTAAGTACGACAATCTGTCGGCCGTGCTGGATGAGTTGGTTCAGCGAATCACCTGAGCCGGCGTTGTCTTCGGGGAAAGAGCCTCCATGAATACGTGCGTTGTGGGACTGCAGTGGGGAGACGAGGGCAAAGGCAAGGTGGTTGACATCCTGGCCGAGGACTGCGACATCGTGGTGCGCTACGCCGGCGGGGCCAACGCGGGCCACACCGTAATCATCGGCGACGAGCGGTTCGCCCTGCACCTGATGCCCAGCGGCGCGGTCCGCCCGGGTATGGCCTGCGTGATCGGCAACGGCGTGGTCGTCGACCCCGAGGTGCTGATCGAGGAAATGGACGGCCTGGCCCAGCGCGGGCTGGACGTCGCGGATCGGCTGTTTATCAGCGCCAACGCCCACGTCGTGCTGGACTACCACAAGCAGGAGGATCAGCTCCGCGAACAGGCCCTGGGCAAGGACCGCATCGGGACGACCGCGCGGGGCATCGGGCCCTGCTACGCCGACAAGGTCGGTCGAAGCCTGGCCGTTCGGATGGCCGACTTCCGCGATCTGGACGGCCTGCGGGCCAAGCTCGAGCGGATCGCCGAGTACAAGGGCAAGATCTTCGCCGCGCTGTACGGCGCGGCCCCGATCGACGCCGCGGCCTTGTTCGAGAAGTGTCGCGTCTATCGGGACCGCCTGGTCGGCTGTGTGTGCGATACGACGCAGTACCTGCACGAGGCCGTCGTGGCCGGACGCCGCATCCTGTTTGAAGGGGCCCAGGGCTCGCTCTTGGACCTCGATCACGGCACGTTTCCCTTTGTGACCAGCTCAAACAGCAGCGCTCTGGGGCTGGGGCCGGGGTGCGGCGTGCCGTCGCGGATGGTGGATCGGTTCATCGGTCTGGTCAAGGCATACTCGACCCGCGTCGGCTCCGGGCCCTTCCCGACGGAGCAGGACAACGCGATCGGCGATCGTATCCGCGAGCGGGGCCACGAATATGGCACGACCACGGGTCGGCCTCGGCGCTGCGGCTGGTTCGACGGCGTGGCGGTGGCGTATTCGGCCCGGATCGGCGGCATCGACGAGATTGCGATGATGCATCTGGATACGCTGGCGGGTTTGGACGAGTTGAAAATCGCCCGGGCCTATCGCCTGCATGGCCAGGAGACGACGTTTTTCCCGGGCGATGCGGCCGACCTGGCCTTGGTCGAATGCGTGTACGATACCCTGCCGGGCTGGCGGGAGGACATCTGCGACGTGACGCGATTCGAGGACCTTCCCCAAGCCACGCGGCACTACGTGGAGCGGGCCGAGAAGATCGTGGGCCGGCCGATCACGATGTTGGGCGTCGGGCCCGACCGCCGACAGGTGATCCTTCGGGCTCGTTGAGGGGGTGGCGAGGGGCCGGCTCGGATCGAGGAGACCAGTTTGAGCGAGAGCTTTGAAGAGAAACGGCAAAAGACGGCCGAGCGCCTCGGTATCCGCAGCGGGCAGATGCCGCGGCACGTGGCGATCATTATGGACGGTAACGGCCGCTGGGCCCAGCGACGGGGCCTGCCGCGGTTCCGCGGGCACGAGCAGGGGGCCAAGACCGTCGAGCGGATCGCCCAGTACGCTGTGGATATCGGGCTCGAGGCGCTGAGCATTTATTCGTTCAGCATGCAGAACTGGAAGCGGCCGAAGGAGGAGATCGACTTTTTGATGTACCTCTACGCGGCCTACCTGCGGGGGATTCAGCCGACACTGATGGAGAACAACGTGCGGCTGGTTCACTTGGGTCGAACGGAGCGGCTGCCCCAGGACGTGATCGAGGCCCTCGGCGAGACGCTGGACATGACGCGGTCGAATACAGGGATGGCCCTGGGTCTGGCGCTCAACTACGGGGCGCGGGCGGAGATCGTGGATGCGGCCCGGGCCATCGCCGAATCGTGCGTGGCCGGCCGGCTGCGCGTCGAGGACATCGACGAGGACTGCTTCAGCCGGCACCTGTACACGGCCGATCTGGCCGACCCGGACCTGCTGATACGTACCAGCGGCGAGTTGCGGATCAGCAATTTCCTCCTCTGGCAGGTGTCCTACGCGGAGTTTCACGTGACCGAGACGCTCTGGCCGGATTTTGACGCGGATTGCCTGGACGAGGCGATCCGGGCCTATGCGGGCCGGTCGCGTCGGTTCGGTGACGTCAAGTCCCAATCAACCCTCTAATCACCTC
>DSDH01000730.1 GCA_011055475.1 Phycisphaerales bacterium
CAACAGGAGGGTACCCCATGGTTGGACACATCGCATGGATCAGCAGATTGCTTTGCACGCTGTTGTTGGCGGCATCCGAAGGCCCTGGGCCCGATGAACCGACCATCCCCCGGCAAATCGAGGAGCAGATTCGCATTTTCGAGGCGTGGGACCGGGAGAATACACCCCCCGCCGGGGCGGTGCTTTTCGTGGGAGATGACGACGTCGACCGATGGCCGACGCGCGTCTACTTCGCCCAGCACGCGGTGATCAACCGCGGCTTGGCGGGCGCTTCGGCGGCGGTGCTGCCACGGTGCGTCGAGCGGCTGGTGACGCCCTATGCCCCGCGCGTGATCGCCTACGCGGCCGGTGGGCGGGACGTGGCCGAGGGACGGGATCCGCAGGCGGTCTGTGGGGACGTCGCGGCGTTCATCAAGCGGGTGCGGGTCGTCACGCCGCGCGTGCCTATCGTGCTGTTGGCGATCAAACCCACCCCCGGCTCCAGGGCCGAGCACGAATCGTCGCGGCGACGGACGAATGAACTGCTGGCGGCCATGAGTGAGCGGGACGCGGCACTGTACTTCGTGGATACATCCATCGTGCTGCTCGATCCGCAGGGCCGCTGCATCGCCTCCCTGTATAACGCCGAGAGCGGGTGGCTGAACGAAACCGGTTATCGCCTGTGGAGCCTGCTGCTGGCGCCGACGCTGCATCGCGGCCTGCAGACGGGGCCCGAAACCGGCGGCGCCACTGCATCCCCGACGGGGGCAGCCGTGAGCAGCGATTTCGAATACGTCGCCTCCAAAAGCAGCAAGACGTTCCACAAGTCCACGTGCAGCGCAGCCCGCCGGATCACCGAGGCCAACCTGCTGCGTTTTCCCTCGCGCGAGGCGGCCGTGCGCGGTGGACGAAAACCCTGCAAGCTCTGCAACCCGTGATCGGACCGAGGCGGCGGGAGGCTCAGAACTCCCACTTGTGCGACTGCTTGATGAAGCGGTTTTGCATGATGATGCCGAAAATCGTCGGGACGATCAGGACCGTCGGCAGGAACCAGTTGTAGTTGTGCACATAGGCGTTGATCCGTGGCGGACTCTGCGTGGCCAGCTCGAGATGGTACAACAGCGATAACGTGCCGACGGCGACGATCGCGCTGCCCCCCAGGCTCGTAAAGAGCATCACCGCCACCTTGAGGACGATAAAGGAGATCATGCCCCCGGCGACGACGCCCACGGCCGCCCCGGCCCAGATGTACACCTGGGGCAGCCCCAGCGCGTACCAGACCCCCCTGGTCAGAATCCCCCCGGCCGCGGCTCCCAGCAGACAGACGCACCACTTCATCAGCGGCACGGAGATAAAGGCCAGCAGTGCACAGCCCAGCACTCCGCCCCAGACGTGGCCCAGGCTGCCGCCCATGGAGCGACCGGCCATAATGCCCAGCACCATGCCGATCAGGCCGAAGCAGATCACGACGAGGATGCGGAAAATCCGCCAGCCGTAGAGCATGTACACCATGCCGAACGAGACGGCCAGAACCGCTTGCAGCCAGGTCAATTCCGTGATCTGCCGCCATATCCAATCGACCGGCACCACCTGTCGGTCGTAAATCTGCGTCGTTTGCTGAGCGGCCTGCGCCAGGATCTGCGGAAAAATCATACTTACGCTCCTTCCTTGCCCGGGGGCGGCTTGCGACGCTGCATCGCCGGCCCCAGCACCAAACCGACCACCGTCCCGAACGCCACCATCGCCGCCGCGATCGGGCCATAGAGCCCGCGCGCCTCCAACGCTCCGGTGAACGGCTGCGCGCCTTTGTACAGCAGCGCCGCGGCCAAGCCCACGCCGATCAGGCACGTGCCCAGGATCGCACCGCTCAGGGCCCCGGCCCAGCGGACCCGCACCAGCCCCAGCACCACGATGCCCCCCGCCACGGCGAGGGGCACGGCCTTCATGATCGGATCGAACCGAAGCCATTCATGGCGGACCTGCCGGGCCAGGTTCTGGACCTGGCCCGCGATAGCCGTCGCGGTCTGCGGTCCATTGAGCTCCTCCGGGTTCGTCGCGTGCGCTGCGGCCCGACGGTCCATGGATCCCTCATGCGGGGGGCCGGCGGTCATGGCCACCACCGCCATCAACCCCGCCAGAAGCGCCCCGGTCAGGATCAGCGTCCCACGGTGAAAGAACAGTCCGAACCCGGTACCCACCAAGGCCATCAGACCCACGGCAAACGGCTGCCTGTCGGTGCAGAACAGGGCCAGACAGGCTCCGGCACAGGCGCCCGCCAACCCGCTGATCGCCCGGGCCCACCACAGCGGGGCCAGCCAGACGCACAGGCCCACCAACACCAATCCCGCTCCCCCAAGGATCAGCAAGGGCGGCCAGAACGCCAAGGCGGCCTGCTCGAACTGCCGCAGCACCTCATACATAAGATTCTTCAATGAAACGACTTAGCGATCACGGCGCGCAACAGGCGCGCGGCCGGATCTTCCAGAGTATCGGCCCGCAAACGTCCCTGACGTGAATAATCCGGCTCGGCATGATACGCTGGAACCGGCCTGCGGTGCCGGCAGACTGGGCCGCGTGGGCTCTCCGGGGTGATCCATCGGAAAGGGGCACTGCGGATGAGAGGAGTCGAACCTCCACGGGGTTGCCCCCACAGGCACCTGAAGCCTGCGCGTCTGCCAATTCCGCCACATCCGCTAACAAACGCCACAGTCTATCCGCCGACCGCGAATCGTCAAGTGGTTTTTCGGCCTTTCGCGGCTCCTGCCGACACGATCGGAACCCGGACCGGCCCGACCTCATCGGGGCTTATGCAAGAAGCCGACGGTGCTTTCCATGATGCGCTCCCGCAGGCGGCGGGACTCGTCCTCGGCGGCGCGGCGCTGAAG
>DSDH01000362.1 GCA_011055475.1 Phycisphaerales bacterium
GTGTGTACACTGCCGACCATGAGACCAATATCGGCAATATGGCGGCTTAACCGTGAGGATTATGGGACGCTAAACAGAAACCTGGCGCCGGCGCGGCTATCGTATTCCCACGCCCGCGCCGGTTTCGCGATGAACCGGCGGCTGGAAACGGAGCGGGGCTATCAGATCCTGCCCAACCCCGACGGCCCCGTGGATCATGATGTCCCCGTGCTTCGCGTCGACGGGGCCGACGGCGGCCTGCGAGCCGTGGTCTTCGGCTACGCGTGTCACTGCACGACGCTGGATTTCTACAAGTTTTGCGGCGACTATGCGGGGTTCGCCCAGGAATACATCGAGCAGGCCCATCCGAGGGCGACGGCCCTGTTCGTGGCCGGCTGTGGCGGCGATCAGAATCCCTATCCCCGACGCAGTGAACGCGGCCTTGAATACTGCATGGAGCATGGACGGGCCCTGGCCAACGCCGTGGAAACCGCGCTGGAGACCCGCCAACGGCCGGTGGCGGGACCGATCCGCGCAGCGCTCGATACGGCGACGCTGGAGTTTGCACCGCCCCCCACGCGCGACCAGCTCCAGGCCGAGGCTCAATCGAGCAACCGGTACGAGCGCCGCCACGCACAGACTCTGCTGGAGGAGCTGGAGCGGACGGGAGCGATCAGGACCACGTATCCGTATCTCGTACAGGTCGTCGAGTTCGGGGATGATCTGACGATCATCGCGTTAGCGGGCGAGGTGGTCGTGGATTACGCCCTGCGCCTCAAGACCGAGCTGACCGGCCGGCCCATCTGGGTGGCCGGCTATTCCAACGACGTGTTCGGCTACGTGCCCTCGCGACGTGTCTTGCAGGAGGGCGGCTACGAAGGGGGCGGCGCGATGCTCTACACCCCGCTGCCCGGCCCCTTCGCGCCCTCGGTGGAGGAGCGTGTTATCGAGAAGGTCCACGCGCTTATCGGCCGGGTGCGAAGCGCCAAGGCCGATTAGCCCGGATGCATCGGGCTCTTTGAATCAGCAGGCACCGAGACGCCGGGCCGGATCGCCACGGCGACCCCGGCACGTGATACGGTGTTCGGCGAATGAAGGGGACAACACATGAACGCGAACCGTTTGAACAGACGACAGCTTCTGGGCGCGGCCTCCGCCGGCTCCTTGGCCGCCCTGGCCCCATCGGTAATGACCAGCGGCGCGACTCCCGGTACCGGCGCAGGCAAACTGGCGATCCTTGGAGGCGCCCCCATTCGCACAAAGCCCTTTCCGGGATGGCCCATCTGGGACAAGGAGCATGATGAGCCCCCGGTTGTGTCCGTCCTGCGCAGCGGCGTATGGTCCCGGGCCGGCGTCGTGGCCGAGTTCGAGAAGAAGTACGCCGAGATGATGGGGGCGCGGCGGTGCCTGGCCACCACGCACGGCACGACCGCCCTGTTGACGGCGTTGAACGTACTGGGCGTGGGCATCGGCGACGAAGTGCTCGTCGGGCCGTACACTTTCATCGCCTCGATCGATGTCATCTTCCTGACCGGGGCCCTGCCCATCATGGTCGACACCGACCCCGAGACCTTCCAGGTAAACCCGGACCGGATGGAGGCCAAGATCAGCGAGCACACCAAGGCCATCCTGCCCGTTCACATCCTGGGTCTGCCGGCCAATATGGATAAGATCAACGCCATTGCAGAGAAGCACAACCTCCTGGTTCTGGAGGACGCGTGCCAGGCCTGGCTGGCCGAATGGCGGGGTAAGAAATGCGGCACGCTGGGAGACCTGGGCTGTTTCAGCTTTCAGAACTCCAAGCACCTGACCTGCGGCGAAGGGGGCGCGGTGGTGGGGAATGATGACGGTCTCATGGACCGGTGCCATTCGTATCACAATTTCGGGCGGCCCTATGGCCAGACGATGCTGACGCTCAGCGGCTACGCAACGCTGGGGACCAAGTGCCGGATGACCGAGTTCCAGGCCGCCATCCTCCTGGCCCAGATGACGCGACTCGAAGAGCAGACCCGACGACGCGGCGAAAACGCCGACTACCTGACGTCGCGCCTCAAGGAGATTCCCGGCATCCTGCCGGCCCGGCTTTATGACGGCGCCACCCGTGCTGCGTATCACCTGTATCCCTTCCGCTACAGGCAAGAGCAGTTCGGCGGCGTGCGGAGGGACAAGTTCATGGCGGCCCTGAGGGCCGAGGGCATACCCTGCTCCAGCGGCTATGGGCCGATCAATCGAGACCCGTTCTTCGAGCACACGCTGCGATCCAACAACTTTCGGCGGGCCTACTCCAAGGCCAGACTCGACCGCTGCCGCCAGGAGAACCACTGCCCCGACAACGATCAGCTCTGCCGCGAGGCCGTGTGGCTCAGCCAGAACCTCCTGCTCGGAACCCGGCAGGATATGGACGATATCGCCGACGCCATCGAGAAGATCTACGAGAACCGGGCGGCGCTGGTCTGACAACCCCTTGACAAGGCTCAGTATTTCGGCTTTGGCAGGGGCTTTCGCTGGATGGCCTTTTGACCCTTGGGCGGGGGCGTGAACATATCCCGGCCAGTCAGGCCGCAGCGCTGGATCATCTCGCGGCAGTAGCTCCAATCGCCCAGATCGTTCCGCCCGCCGTTGTTCGTCCCGCAGGCGAATATCGCGCCGGCCCGTTTGGCCCGTCGGATGAACCGCTCGCTGGGCAGCCGGTAGCGGGCGTTGATCTCGATGGCCACACCGTTGGCCACCGCCGCCGCGATCACGCGGTCCATCCGCTCCTCGGTCCATAGCGCCTCATACTCACCGGCGATGGCCGCCGGCAGGAACGTCGGGTTGACGTAGATGTCGATCGGCTCATTCTCGAGAATCCACACCGTCCGCTCGACGAGCATGTCCATGAAC
>DSDH01000575.1 GCA_011055475.1 Phycisphaerales bacterium
GAGTGGGCGCTGGTCAACCGCATGCAGTGGGTGGCGGGGTTCCTGCCGCGGGGCGAGGACAAGTCGCTCGAAGAGGCCCGGAGCGACAATGAGCGGGCGGTCGTCATCATCATCGTGGTAATGGGGGTGATCACGCTGGTCCGTTGCGTGGCGACGTTCTATCAGAAGTACCTGGCCGAGAAGGTCGTTCAGGTGGCGATTGCGAGGTTGCGGGCGGACGTATACCGGCACGTGTTGTACATGCCGGTCGGATTCTTCTCGGCCAAGGGCACCAGCGATACGATCAGCCGGGTCGTGGGCGACACCGCCACGGCCGGCAAGGGGATCAAGATTCTTCTCGGCAAGGCCCTGCGTGAGCCGATGAAGGCGTTCTTCTGTCTGTTGGGCGCGATGGTGCTCAGTTGGCAGTTGACGCTGATCTTCCTGGCCGCGGCGCCGCCGACCGTCGCCTGCCTGAGTCTGTTGGGCAAGCGGATGCGCAAGGCCACGCGGCGGTCGCTGATGTCCAGCGCCCGGATGCTGGGACGGTTGCAGGACAGCGTCAGCGCCTTGCCCGTGGTGAAGGTCTACAATCGTCAGGATCGCGAGGCGAGCCTGTTTGGTGCGGTCAACCGGCAGTTCCTGCGGCGCACGCTTCGGATGGCCAAGGTCGAGGCGGCCACGCAGCCGATCCTGGAGGTTCTGGGCATGATCGCCGGCTCGGCGGCCCTGGTGGTCGGCGCTCATTGGGTGTTCAGCATGCGGGGCGGCATGGAGGGCAGCGAGTTCTTCGCGCTGCTGGTGCTGCTGGGGACCAGCGCCGAATCCGTCCGCAAGGCCAGCGACGTCTGGAACAGCGTCCAATCGGCCAACGCCGCGACGGAGCGTGTATTCGAGGTGGTCGACGCCCCCCTGGAAAAGGAGGACCCCGAGGCCTTTGTCCTGCCGCCGTTGCGGGATCGGATCGAGTTTCGGAATGTGACGTTTACCTACCCCCAGGCCGACAGCCCCGCCCTGCGGGACGTGTCGCTGGAGGTGCAGGCCGGTCAGACCGTCGCGATCGTCGGGGCCAACGGATCGGGCAAAACGACGCTGGTCAATCTCCTGCCCCGGTTCTACGATCCCGATGCGGGGCAGGTGAGGATCGACGGCCAGGATATTCGCATGGCCACGCTGGTCAGCCTGCGGGACCAGATCGGGCTGGTCACCCAGACCGTGGCGACGTTCAACGACACGGTGGCGGCGAACATCGGTTACGGCAAGCCGGATGCCACCCGCGAGGAGATCATCGCCGCGGCGCGTCGGGCGCACGTGCATGAATTCATCGACACGCTGCCGAACGGCTACGATACGATGATCGGGGAGCACAGCACGGGATTCAGCGGCGGGCAGTTGCAGCGGATCGTGATCGCCCGCGCCATTTTGAAGAATCCCACGATTCTGATTTTCGACGAGGCCATGAGTCAGGTGGACGCCGAGAGCGAGGCGAAGATCAACGAGGCCCTGGGCGATCTGATGCGGGGTCGGACGTGCTTCATCATCGCGCACCGGTTCAGCACGGTCATCGGGGCGGACCGCATCGTGGTGATGGAGAGGGGGCGCATCGTCGATCAGGGCGTGCACGCCGAGCTGATGGAACGATGCGGCGTGTACCGGGGCTTGTACGAAACGCAATTGGTCGCGGCGCGGTGAGCGGGGCAAAGACATTGGATCAGGCGGCGACCGAGTGGTCAGAGGGACAAACTCCGCACCAAGTAGGGTCGGATTCGCGGCCGACGGTGGCGTGGTTGTGGAATCGTTACATCGGCCCGGTTCCGTGGTGGGAAGCCCTGATCCTGGGGCTGGATCACGAGCGGTACCGGCCCGTATGCCTCTATTTGAAGCAGAGCAGCGAGGTGCCCAACCCGCTGGCCGAGCACGGGTGCGCGACGCACTACATCTCCCGCCTGCGGTTTTTTCGATGGTTCAACCCCTGGGTAATCGCCCGGCTGGCCGGCGTCCTGCGACGGGAAAAGGTCGATATTTTGCACTGCCAGGGGCACCAGTCCACGGTCTACGGCACGCTGGCGGCGCATCGGGCCGGCGTGCCCGTGGTGCTCAGCCACGTGCATGGCCTGGGCCGGGCCCGGCGCGTGCGGCGGCGATGGATAAACCGGCTGGTGCTGCCGCGGGTCGGCCGCATCCTGGCCGTCGGCGAGGCCACCCGGCAGGATGTGCTGGCCGCCAATCCATTCCTGCCGCCCGAAAAGGTCTGCTCGTCGGGCATCAGCATCGACGTGGGGCACTTCGCCGATTACCCCGTCAGTCGGGCCGAAGCACGTCGTCGGTTTGACCTGGACGAGGGCGCAATCGTCGTGGGCACCACGGGGCGGCTGGTGCCCACCAAGAACCAGGCGCTGCTGATCGAGGCCTTTGGCCGGCTCCGGCGGCGGCATCCGACGGCGGTGCTCGTGATCGCCGGATCGGGCCGTCTGAAGGAGGCCCTGGCCGACCAGGCCGCTCGACTCGGATTGGCCGATGCGGTCCGGCTGCTGGGCCACGTGGCCGAGGTGCGAGACGTGCTGCGGGCAATGGACGTGTTTGTCCTGACCTCCGAGGCCGAGGGATTGCCGCGGTCGCTGATCGAGGCGATGGCGATGGGCGTGCCGTGTGTCGCCTCGAATCGCGGCGGCATGCCCGAGATTCTGTGCGGCGGGCGTTACGGGCGGATCATCGAGCCGGGCGACCTGGAGGGGGTGGCGCGGACGTTGATCGAGGTCGTGGACATGCCCGCCGGTGACAGACAGGCCCTGATGCAGGCGGCCCGCGAGCACGTGTGGCGGCAGTACGATCATAAGGTCATGCTGGCCGGCCTGCAGCAAATCTATGACGAAGAGCTCGCC
>DSDH01000249.1 GCA_011055475.1 Phycisphaerales bacterium
CCTCTACGATCAGGCCGAGCCCACGACCGGCTACGAGGAGCCGCCCGAGAGGCCACGGGGCCGGACGCCCCCTGCCGAGGATGCGCCGGACCATAGGGAGGGGGGCTCAGACCCGACGCCTGTCGAGGAGCCCGCCCCGCCAGCGGATGGGAACGCCGATTCTACTGACTCGAGCGACCGGGACCGGCCGCCCGCCGAGGGCGCATAGAAAAACCACCCCTGCTTGAAACCGCTCAGGGGTGGCCTGGGTGCTTGAATCGGTTCAGGTCGGCCGACTCAGTCGCGGTTGATTTCCTCCGCGGCGTCGTGCAGCTCCTTCTTGGCCGTCTGAATATCCGGGTCCGCGTCCAGCTCATCCTTGCCTTCACGGATACCCTTCTTGAACTCGGTGATGCTCTTGCCCATGCCCCGCGCGATCTCCGGCAACCGCCGGCCGAACAACAGCACGGCGATGACCAGAATGACCAGCCATTCCGTGCCGCCCGGCAAACCGAACATCGCCACGATGTTATGTACGCTTGTCATTGCGAAAACCCCTAAATGCGCCTGATCTGACCTCGCAAACACATATTATACGCCCGCGACGCCAAGGGGTCAATCGCCCCGCAACATTTTTCCGGGAGTGGGCCGGCCCTCGTCCGTCCAATCGGCATAACCCGTTACGGATTGGCCAACGCCTGGATCTCGTCGGCCGAGAGGGCCCGGTCATAGAGCCGGACGTCATCCACCAGCCCCGTGAAGAACGTCTGGGTGCTGAAATCGTAGCCGACGCGGAAATGGGCCTGCGGCATCGTATTGATTGTCTGCGGGCCGCAGGTCAGGCTCCCGGCGGGTTCCGGCACTGTAATGCTTCAGAAGGAAATGGACAAATCCTTTGAAACTGGCACTCTATTCCGGATAGTTATGAAAGGGATTTGTCATGGCCAGCAACACAGGCAGGCGAGCACGCATGATTCGCTCCTCACATCGTGGCAAAACACACGCGTCCGTGGGACCAACAGTCGTATTTTATGCTGCACAAGACCCCGTGTCAAGCCAATTTTCCGGCCGCGAACCGCGGTTGATTCCGCGCCGGCGAGGTTGACACACGGGCCGCCGGCGGGTATAGTGCAGATTCTAACCGATGAGTTTTCAAATCGTTACGAAAGCAGGAAGCGGACGCGGATGAGCAGAAGACGACCTCTCGGCAAGGTGGTGGGGGTAGTGTGTTTGTCGATGGCCGCCGCGGCGGCCGCCGCCGTGGACACGACGACGATCCAGGCCGTACAGCAACGGTGCGCCAATCGGACCCCGTCGGCGGCGGACACGGAGCAGATCGAGGCGTTCGTCAACCAAGCCATCACGGCGGTCCTGGCGGCCGTCGATCCGGCCGAGGCGATCGCCGCACGCGAGCAGATCATCCAATTTCGAGGATGGGACAAGGGGCTGGCGCCGTATGCCCGCGTGTACGTGCTGGCGGCGAAGAAGCGGCTGGGCCAGGCCTTCGAGCAGGTGGCCGGCTGGGCCGACGCCCAAGCCCGCCTGCGAACCGAGCGAAATCTCATCATCGTGACCGCCCGCCTGGGCAGCACGGAGATGCGGGACGTGGCCGTTGGCCGGCTGAAACACCCCGACACGGCGGTACGCTACTGGGCGGTCAAGGCCCTGACCAACCAGCACGTCGTCGATGAGCTCAACAACGAATTGACCGGCGACGCCGAGGCCGCGCGAGCCATCCTTCAGGCGTTGCAGGAGCACCTGCCGACGGAGTCCCAGGGGGTGATTCTCGAGCAGATGGCCTCGTTCGCGGCCCGGCTCAAGGCGCCGCAGGACGCATGCGTCAAGCTGCTCCTGGCCGTCGCGGACAAACGCCGTCAGGCGTATGAACAATGGACCGTCACCTCCGAACGGTCGGACGCGGCGATTCTGGAGGCCCTGGCGACCGCCCAGCAGTTCACCACGTCGCCGGAGGACAAGACCCGGCTGGCCCAGGCCTTCGGGCAGTTGTATTCCTACGTCATCCAGCGGCGGATTCTCGGGGACGCCGTGCTCAAGGACCTGGACAAGCACCAGTTGAAGTACGCGATCGTCACCGTCGGCCAGGGTGCTCTCGGCGAGATGCTGGGGCAGCCTTATGACGAGATCAGTCAGGCGGCCGTGCGCGACGACGTGGCGGCTTTGCAGGCAGCCCACGACGCCCTGCTGGGCTCGGCCGGCCGCAGCGGCCTGTTGCCGACAAAGCTCAAGTACCAGTATGCACACGATGGCGGCAGTACCTCGCCGGCTCCCAAGACGCTCAAGGCACCGCCCGCGGCCAAGACCCTCGATTCGGACAACTGAATCCATCGTCACCGACGTGCCCAGGGTGCGGCGGTCGAAAACAGCCAAACCCGACTCACATAAGGGTGGAATCCCGTCCGCCGGGCGGGACGTTCATGATATCGAGGAGGCCGGGGGTGGCGTCGAGGGGCTTGAACCAGACCCGCCGAACAGGTGGTTGTCCCCGGAGAGGCGGGGGTGCTATAATACGCCTGTATGGAAGCGACCGTTCAGGGACAGGGGGCGACCTGTCATTATGGTGGAACCGACGATTGTGAACTTCACGGAAATCGACGACGGCGTCGTGATCGACTTCACCGCGCCGGTGATCACGGGCGGCGTGGACTTCGAACAGGTCCAGAGCCGGGTCTGTGAATACCTGACCACACACGAACCGCGCCGCGTCGTGGTGGACCTGACCGGCGTGCGGTACTTCAGTTCAACGATGCTCGGACTGTTGGTCGATCTGTGGAAACGGCTGCGGAAGCGCGGGGGCCGGCTGGTCATCAGCGGCGTCGCGCGCGAACTGGAGCGGCTGTTCGAGATTACGAACCTGAACACG
>DSDH01000682.1 GCA_011055475.1 Phycisphaerales bacterium
CACCTGGACGGCCAGCTCCACGTTCTTTTCGCGGGCCAGGGCCTCATCGCAGGCCGGCCACGGCTCATAGGCCAGCGACCTGCCATGCCCCAGGCGATGCCAGAGCTCCTCGGCGATGTGCGGGGCGAAGGGGCTCAACAGCAGCACCAAGGGCTCCACGATGCGCCGCGGCCGCACTGCCAGCCGTCCCAGGTGGTTCACGAAGATCATCATCTGGCTGATGGCCGTGTTGAACCCGAAGCCTTCGATGTCGGCCGTGACCTTCTTGATCGTCTGGTGCAGCAGCCGCAGGGTTTCTTCGTCCGCCTCCACGTCCTGCACCGCCGCATCGAGGCCGCCGGTCTGCTCGTCGATGATCGCCCGCCAGGTCTTGCCCAGGAAGCGATGCACGCCCTCCACGCCCCGCATGTTCCACGGCTTGGTCGCCTCCAACGGCCCCATGAACATCTCGTAAAGCCGCATCGAGTCGGCCCCGTAGCGGCTGATCACGTCATCGGGGTTCACCACGTTCCTAAGGCTTTTGCTCATCTTGGCGGGAAACTCCTCCAGCTCCTCGCCGGTTTCCTTATGGAAGAACTTCCCGTCCCGCTCCTCGGCCAGGTCATTGGGCACGAGCGCGCCGCGAGGGTCGCGGTAGCTCAGGCCCAGGATCATCCCCTGGTTGACCAGTCGGGTGAACGGTTCGGGCGTCGAGAGGTACCCCAGATCGTACAGCAGCAGGTGCCAGAACCGGGCATACAACAGGTGCAGCACGGCGTGTTCGGCCCCGCCGATGTACAGGTCCACGGGCATCCAGTGGCGTTCCTTCTGTGGATCGGCCAGGGCCGCGTCGTTGTGCGGATCGAGATACCGCAGGTAGTACCAGCAACTGCCCGCCCATTGCGGCATAGTGTTCGTTTCCCGCCGCGCCCGCGTGCCATCGGGCAGGGTTACGTTGAGCCAATCGGTCGCCTTGGCCAGCGGCGGCTCGCCCGTGCCCGTGGGGGCGTAGTCGTCCACCTCCGGCAGCGTCAGCGGCAGCTCACTTTCGTCCAGGGCGACGATGCGTCCATCCTCGGTGTGCAGGATGGGGAAGGGTTCTCCCCAATAACGCTGGCGGCTGAAGAGCCAGTCCCGCAGCTTGTAGTTGACCGCGCGCTTGCCCAAGCCGTGCTGTTCGAGCCACTCGGTGATCCGCACCTTGAACTCGGCCGTCGACAGCCCGTCAAAGGGCCCGGAATTGACCGCGGTGCCGTCGCCCGTGAAACACCCCTCCACCGGTTCGGGCGGCCGGACCACCTCGATGATGGGCAGGTTGAACGTCTTGGCGAACTCCCAATCGCGATCATCGTGCGCCGGCACGGCCATGATGGCCCCGGTGCCATAGCTGATCAGTACGTAGTCGCTGATCCAGATGGGGATCTTGCGGTCGTTGACGGGATTGACGGCGTAGGCGCCGGTGAACTGACCGGTCTTTTCCTTGGCCAGGTCCGTCCGGTCCAGGTCGCTCTTGCGAGCGGCCTGTTCGCGATAGGCCTCGACTTGGGGGCGGTGCTCCGTGGTCGTGATCTGCTCGACCAGCGGGTGCTCGGGCGCGAGCACCATGTACGTCGCCCCGAACAGCGTGTCCGGCCGTGTGGTGAAGACGCGGATGACGGCCTCGTGCCCGTCCACGCGGAAGTCCACGTCCGCGCCGACGCTCTTGCCGATCCAGTCGCGCTGCAGCTTCTTGATCGACTCGGGCCAGTCCACGCTCTCCAGCCCTTGCAGCAGGCGTTCGCAGTACTTGGTAATGCGCAACATCCATTGGCGCATGGGCTTGCGAATTACGGGGAACCCGCCGCGCTCGCTGACGCCGCCGACGACCTCTTCGTTGGCCAGCACCGTCCCCAGCTCGGGGCACCAGTTCACCGGGGCGTAGTCCTCATAGGCCAGGCGATGGTCGTCGATGTACCGCCTGCGGTCCTCCTCGGAGAGCCCATCCGGAATAGGCAGTTCCTCGATGGGGCGGGCCTTCTGACGCTCATCGTCGAACCACGAATTGAACAGCTTGAGGAAAATCCACTGCGTCCATTTGTAGTACGATGGATCGGTCGTGTTGACCTCGCGGTCCCAGTCGTAGGAGAAGCCCAGGCTCCGGATCTGACGTCGCATGTTGTCGATGTTGCGTTGCGTGGTCTCGGCCGGGTGCGTGCCGGTCTTGATCGCGTACTGCTCGGCCGGCAGTCCGAAGGCGTCCCAGCCGATGGGGTGCAGCACGTTGAAGCCCCGCATGCGCTTGTAGCGTGCGATGATGTCGCTGGCGGTGTAGCCTTCCGGGTGGCCGACGTGCAGCCCCGCTCCCGATGGGTAGGGGAACATGTCCAGCACGTAGTACTTGGGCTTGGGGGGATGGGGGGCGTCCGGGTCGCCCGGCCCGGCGGCGCGAAAGGTCTTATGCGCCAGCCAGTAGTCCTGCCACTTCTTCTCAATCGCTGCGAAATCGTATGTTCCGTTGCTCATTTTGCGTCCCGTCCGTGTGCCAATGTGGGCGAGTTGGATCGGCCGACGGCCTGGAAGCGTCGGTTCGATGTTCAAAGAAACGGTCATTATACCCGCCCCCGCTCCCGGCTCAAGGGCCTGTCGCGGACCGGCGCCGCCCATGGCCCTGCGACCCGACCGGGGCATGGTGAATCCGCCCCGGCCCGTCACGGCAACGTGCGGCGCAGGCAGTCGAGCACCGTGGTGACCAGGCCCGAGCGGGCGGTCGCGGCGCTGCCTCGAACGCCTGCGGGCAGGATCTCCCAGCGATTACCGGGCCCGCGAAGACCGACGCGGGCGTATGGGCGGCCTTGCTCATCCTGCCGGATCGGGCCGACCACGAGGACCCACGTGGCCGA
>DSDH01000685.1 GCA_011055475.1 Phycisphaerales bacterium
CCGCACGGGGACTTCCACGTCAAGTCTCAGGCGGGGCGATGGGACACGGTGCGAGGCGCTTGGGTGCAGGATGAGGTCACCAGCCCCTGCATCGACGCCGGCGATCCGGCGACACCGATCATGCACGAGCCGTTCCCCAACGGTGGCGTGGTGAACATGGGTGCCTATGGCGGCACCGCCGAGGCGTCCAAGAGTTGGTTCAACGCCCCCGTCTGCGAGGTGATCGTCGCCGGCGACATCAACGGTGACTGCCGGGTGGACGTGGTGGACCTAGCCTTGATGGCCCGAAACTGGTTATCCGTTCGCTGATCCGCGCCAAAGCAGGGCGCGCAAAAGAGGACCGGCGGTGCGTCCACCGTCGGTCCTTTTATGGAGAAGCCCACGTCCAAAGGGCGCAGGGTCTTGTTCGCCCCGCGGGCTGCCGCGTTTATTCGCAAAACTGTACGGCCATGCCGATACAGGCTCCCTCGAGCATTCCTTTGCGGTCCACGCGCAAAACCTTGGCGCCCTTGATGCGGGCATATTGCCCCTTTTGGCGTGCCAGGGCCGGGGTACGGGGGAAGTTGATCTCCACCTCGTGGCCCGGGCGGATGGGGGTGGTCATGGGAAGCGTCAGATACGCCCCACCCCGGCTGACGTTCTTGCTGCGGCCGTTGAAAAAGCGATTGGCCTCCGGCACCCAAACACTCACCGGCCATGAAAGTTCCGAGCGAGCTTCCTTTCTCTGTTCGACCAGCGTGGCTTCCATATCCGCGTCTCCGATAAAATAGGTAACTTTCTCGACGGACTATCCTATCGGCAATGTGAAAATGGAAAGATTAGGGGAAATGAGCATTTTTGCGAGTTTGGGATGTTTAATTTGCCGTATCGCGATCAATCTGTCCTGCCTGCAATTCTTATGGGACGCGATCAAGGAAAGACCATCAGGCAGCGCATGTTCGGTCGCAACGACACTCCACGATGGGTCGAAACACGGCCGGTCTCAAAAAAAACATTCGACGTGGCGTCGCGTTCAAACGTCTATTATCCTGTGCCGCGCACGGAGCACCTTTTGGAGGAATTGCAGATGGCCCGAAACATCATGTGCATCCTGGTGGCGTTGGTTCCGTCACTGTTGTCCGGGTGCGTCGTCATCGACGTGGAGGATTGCCCCCCGGCGGTCGTTGAGCCCGATGACACCACAATCGCCGAGATCGACGCCGCCGCGAAGCTTTTCTCGGACGCACAGAAGCGGGACGTGTACGTGGGGATCGCGCAGCGGCCATGGCTGAGCTGTGCCGCCCAGGTACACCTGGCCAAGCGGGCGCACGACCTCTTCAGCGACTCGGCCAAGGAGCAGGTGCTCCTGGCGCTGATCGAGAACCCCTGCATGTGCGACACGACCAAGGCCCGGATCCTCAAGGACCTGCACCGGCTGTTCTCCGACAGCGCCAAGAGGCGGCTCCTGGACGCCTTCAACAGGCGGGCCCAGCCCCCGGTTCCGGTCCCGGAAGAGGCCATGCCAGAGGGCATGTAGGGCGTGCATCAAGCCTCCTTATGAAAGTATTCTCAGGCCTGAGAATACGTGCGGGGGACACGGCTCCTGGCCCAGGGGTTCGCCACCTGGTCAATGAGAAAAGTCATCACGGCCCCTTGTTTTTTGTGCTAAGAAGGGCGATGATACACTTGACTTATGGCGGCGTCCTACCAGAACAAGCGGCTGGCTGAGTTGTTTGACGGGCTGCGGTTCGCCTCGCGAACGCAGAAGGAGAAGCACCGCCGCGCTACACGGGTTCTCCAGGGTCTGGTTCGCCGCGATCAGGAATACCCCTTCGATTTCGTGTACTTCCGCATTACCGGCTACCGGCCGCACCAGGACAGCAGCGGGCTGGTGGTCGTTGGCGATGAACTACTGCACGACCTGCGGGTGTTCGAGGCCCGGCTGGAGCACGAATTGGCCGCGTCGGTCGAGCACGCGCCCGAGCCGATCTACACGGCCGAGGAGGTGACCCGTCGATTCGGCATCTCCCGGCGGACGCTGCAGCGGTGGCGTCGGCTGGGGTTGGAAGGGCGGCTGTACACGTTCGATGGGCGTCGGCGCCGCGTGGGCTTCGCCGCGTCGGCGGTGGAGGCGTTTCTGGAGCAGCACGGGGGCGTGGTCGAGCGGGCCCGCGGTTTTTCCAAGCTCAGCGAGGCCGAGCGACAGCAGGTCGTGGACCTGGCTCGGCAGGTTATACGGGAAACGCACGCCAGCCCCTCGGCGGTGATGGCCGAGGTGGCCCGCCGCACCGGCCGCGCCCGCGAGACGATCCGCACGATCGTTCGCCAGCACGACCGGCGGCGGCCCGATGAGCCGGTGTTCGGCACGCATCGCCGGCCCCTCAGCGCCAAGGATGAGGCCCAGATCTACCGCCTGTACGGCCAGAAGGTCCGTATCGGCGAGCTGGCCGCGCGGTTCGGCCGCAGCCGCAGCACCATCTACCGCATCATCAACCGCCAGCGGGCCCGTGACCTGCTGGGCCGCAAGATCACTTACATCGACAGCGACGAGTTCCTTGTTGACGATGCCCGGGAGCGGATTCTTGAGCCCCCGGCGCCTGTGCGGACCGGCGCCGGCGAGGGCTGGCTGCGCCGGGATGAGGAGGTGGTCCTGTTCCGCCGGTACAACTACCTCAAGTACCTGGCGTGCATCGAGCGGACGCGGATCAACGCCGCCCGGCCCAGCAGCCGACGGCTTCGGCTTGTGGAGCAGTATCTCGCCGAGGCCGAGCGCGTGCAGCGGGGCCTGATCGAGGCCAACCTGCGGCTGGTCGTCAGTATCGCCGGCAAGCACTTGCAGACCGGCGCGACCGTCGCGGACCTGGTCAGCGAGGGTAAC